>CALBTS010000197.1 GCA_937968035.1 uncultured Methanomethylovorans sp. | reverse complement strand
CAAAGGGTGAGATCCCCAGCTGGGTTGGGGAGGAAATACCTGTGCCTTTTGATGTTGCCCAGGCAGTAGGAAGACTTCGTGCTTTCATCAGGAATTCGCTTCTTAACGAGATGGATGAAGAAATAATAGCAGAAGAGCTTATTCTTAAGTATCATGTTGATATGGCAGGTGCTTTAGAGTTGATATCGCTTGTGGCTGAACATGTGACAGCTGGACTCAAAGTCCCGGATGACAAAACCTTGCTTATCGAAAGCGACGATGATGCAGTGATCATTAATGCTTGTTTTGGACATAATACCAATGAAACTTTAGCCAAAGTGCTGACGGCATTGCTTGCAGCACGCTTTGGAAGCAGTGTGGCACAGGAAGTAGACCCTTACCGCATACGACTTCAGGGACCACGGAGGCTGAAACCTGTCGATATAAGGTCAATGATACTTGATATTAGCCCGAATCACATTGAACCTGTCATAGAGATGACCCTTAAGAACACATCTCTTATGAAGTGGAAGATGGTGCATGTTGCCAGGAAGTTCGGAGCGCTTAGCAAAGATCTGGATTACGACAGGATCAGCATGAAAAAACTTCTTGAAATATATAAAGGCACTTCCATGTATGATGAGGTGGTCCGGGAGATCCTGCATGATATGCTGGATGTGGATTCAGCCCGCGAGGTTTTATCACAGATCTCTTCAGGCGAGATCCAGATCGAGATCAGTGTCTCAACACCGATAGGTTCATCGGGATTCTCCATGAAACGTGATCTTGTAGCCCCGGAAAAAGCTGATAGGTCGATAGTGCTTGCTCTCAAGGAACGTATCATGCACGATAATATCATATTGTTCTGCATACACTGTAAAAAATGGGCATCTCACAGGAAAGTGATGAATGTGCCGGATGATATCATATGCCCTGTATGTGGATCAAAAATGGTGGCTGCCCTCAAGCCATGGGAAGAGGAAGAGATAAAACTTGTGAAGAAACATAGTGGATCTGCTTCCGGTGAAGAAATAAAACGTATCAAGAGAGTACATAGGAATGCCAATTTTGTGAGAGTCCATGGAAAAAAGGCTGTAATTGCCCTTGCTTCCAGAGGTGTGGGTCCTGAAACGGCTTCCCGCATCATACAGAAAAACCGGCCTGAGGAAGAAGACTTCTACAGGGACATTCTGGCAGCAGAGCGAAACTATGCCAAAACAAAAAAATTCTGGGATTGATAATTGCAGGTAAACGCTCTAATTCCAAAGAATGGAAACCGGTTTTATAAACGTATTCTGCAGTTGTTGAGCAGAAATATATATTTCGTCCAGTATAAAGCACTATTCCCAATAGTTTTATATTTGATGTATTGCAAATTCAGGTGACTAACTCTTTAATTGGAGAGAAGGATTAATTATGAGCGACTTAAACATGAAGGAAAGGTTTTTAAAAGCATTGAAATGTGAGGAAGTCGACAAGGTCCCAGTTCTGTCAGTTACACAGACCGCTATTGTCGAGCTCATGGACAAGACAGGCGCTGCATGGCCAGAAGCACACAGCGATGCAAAGCTCATGGCAGAACTCGCATACGCTTCATACGAGGTATGTGGCCTTGAGGGCGTAAGAGCACCATACTGTCTTACAGTTCTTGCTCAGGCAATGGGCTGTGAGGTCAACATGGGTACAAAGAACAGACAGCCATCTGTTACAGCACACCCATACCCTGACAGTGTCGAAAACCTGAAAATGCCTGAGAACCTTCTTGAACAGGGCAGGATCCCTGCTGTGCTGGAAGCAATGAAGATCCTTAAAGAGAAGACAGGCGGCAAGGTCCCTGTGATAGCAGGTATGGAAGGACCGATCACCCTTGCATCAGACCTCTGCGGTGTTAAGAGGTTCATGAAATGGTCCATAAAGGACAAAGCTTCATACAACGCTATACTCGACTTCGCAACTGACGCATGTATTGCATACGCAAATGCTCTGGCAGATGCTGGTGCAGATGTTATCAGTGTACCAGACCCAGTAGCTTCTCCTGACCTCATGGCACCGGCTGCCTTTGAAGCAGACCTTAAGCCAAGGCTTCAGAAGTTCTCAGCAGCAGTAAAGGTTCCAATGATCCTCCACATCTGCGGTGATGTCACACCGATCATTCCAGCAATGGCTGACTGCGGGTTTGCTTCTATCAGCATCGAAGAGAAGGTAAAGGATATGGCAGGCGCAAAGGCAAAGGTTGCAGGCAAAGTATCCATTTGCGGAAACGTGTCAAGCCCCTTCGTTCTGCTTCAAGGCACACCTGACAAGGTAAATGAAGCAGTTACAACTGCTCTTAAGGCAGGCGTGGATGTACTTGCACCTGGCTGTGGTATTGCACCGGACACCCCTGTTGCCAACCTTAAGGCAATGGTCGCTGCAAGAGACGCATTCTACAAGTAAACCCGTTCCCCATCTGTGGTCTTCATGACCACATACCTTTCTTTTTTAAATGTATCTGCATTTTACTTATTAGTCTATTATTTACTCAAAAACCATACTCCCGTTCAAAATATCAATTATCAGAGATAAGTGACCTATTATGAAATTCAGCCTTGGGATTGATGCCGGAGGAACGTATACAGATGCAGTCCTTGTAAGAGATACTGATGGTTCTATTGTGGCCACAAGTAAGGCTCTTACCACCTACCCTGATCTCATAATAGGAATTCGCGATGCTATCGACGGCCTTCGAACTGATGATCTGGATAAAGTAAGCCTTGTATCTGTTTCAACCACACTCGCAACTAATACGGTACTTGAAGGAACAGGGAGTCCGGTTGCTCTGATCTTGGTAGGTGATCATCCAACCAGAGGAACATATCCTGCAAAACATTATACAGTAATATCGGGTGGCCACACGTTCGATGGAGAAGAAACGATACCCCTTGATATAGATGCGGTAAAAGATTTTGCTTTGAGGGTAAAAGGATCAGTATCTGCCTTTGCAGTATCTTCTTTTTTTAGCATCCGAAACCCTGAGCACGAACTTGCCATTAGGGACATTGTAAATGATGTCACCGGATTACCGGTCGCATGTGGTCACGAACTCTCCCAGGATCTTGGAGCCTATGAAAGGGCTGTCACTGCAGCGCTTAACGCCCAGCTTTTGCCTATTTGCCGCAGTTTTATAAGCTCGATGATCAACGAGATAAAAAGAAGGGAAATGAAAGCAAGGCTTATAATGCTGAAATGCGATGGGACCGCGATAGGTATAAATGAAGCACTGAAAAAACCAATAGAGTCAATCTTTTCAGGCCCTGCGGCAAGTCTTGTTGGTGCTTCTTATCTATGCAACCTGGATACATGTACAGTAGTTGATGTAGGAGGAACCAGTACGGATGTATCAAGCGTTATAAAGGGTGTACCGGAGCTCACTGACACAGGTGCGATCGTGGGAGGCTGGAAGACAAGGGTAAGAGCTACCAGGATGGAAACCTTGGCACTTGGCGGCGATAGCCAGGTATGGATAAAAAGTAAGCATATCTTCATTGGCCCCAGAAGGGTCATACCCCTATGCCTTGCGGCAGAAAGATATCCAGCGTTCATTGAAAAACTGAAGAGATGCCTGATACCTTCCCGCAGTTCATTGGACATGAACATTCAGCCAGCAAGGCTGTACGTGAGAACAGGTTTTGATCCGATAGAGCTAGATGAATTTGAAACCGAAGTACTGGCTGCTATAAGAAATGAGCCATTGATTCTTGAAGAGATCGCATCTTCCTCTCGTAAATATCCTTCCTCGGTCATACTTGATAGCCTTATAAGTAAAAGACTGATACAGCCTATTGGCTTTACCCCCACCGATGCGTTGCATATACTTGGCGAATATACCCGCTGGAACGTGGAAGCCTCGTTGATAGGAGCAAATCAATTTTCCCGCCTTGCTAAAATGGATGCTGTGGAATTTGCAGTTGCCGTAAAAGAGAAAATGACACATAGCATTGCATTTGATCTGATGTCGTTCCTGCTGAAGGATGTCGATAGAAAAGGAATAGAGCAGATAGTCAATGGTGACTTCCCCGCTCGTTTCAAGCTCGATATTCCGGTAGTGATGCTGGGAGGACCAGTCGCTTCATTTGAAGATGACCTTTCAAGGATAGTGGATGCCGATATCCAGATACCGGAACATGCAGCGGTTGGTAATGCAGTTGGTGCTCTGTTTGGAAAGGGTATTAAAAGAGTTGAAATGTTTATCAGACCCTTTTCAGTGTCGGAACCTGATCAAAACTACTTGGTTTTTTCTCCATTGGGAAGGCACAAGCTTGAAACCTATAATGATGCTCTTGATTATGCAAAGACACTTGGAAATAAAATTGCAAATGAGTACATGGATGATTGTGGAGTCAGCCGACATAATATGGAGATAGAATTCTCTCAGCAAACTTTTTCTCCTGAGGACTGGAAACATGCTCCTCTTGAAACGAGAATTGTAATTATGGCTGTAGGTTATCCTAAAAAACAGAGTAATTAACAATAACAATTTAATTCGAAATATACTTTTCTTAAATAAAAGACAGCATCAACTATAGAATGAATTGTAGCAAAAAAAAGAAAAAAAGGAAGGAACTCAAGTTTAGAACTTGTAGTTCGCTTCTGGCTTGAATACTTTTACTTCTGACTTGTACAGGGCGAGCATGTCGCTCATGAACTTGTCCTTTTCGTCGGTAAGTGCATTGATTGCCTTCTCTGCGTCAGCAAGTGCATTTATCTCGAAGCGGGACATCTGGAGCTTGCCCTCAGCCTTTGCAGCATTCAGGATCTTTACGGTCTCAACTGCAGCGGCCTTTGAACGCAGGTACAGGTCGTTTCCGTTCTTGGAAATTGCCTGACCAACCTTCCATGCGTTGTCGTATGCAAGCACATATCCCTGTGGGTCTCTGTATCTGTCGGACATCATCATCATGTCACGGAGCAACTTGCCGTTTCCGGTGTTGAGTGCAACGTTCATGAGAGCTGCATCCATGCTCAGGGTCTGTGCCCAGCACTGGACAGAGGTACCACCGAACTCACCGTGGTATTCGACAGACTCGTTGGACCAGAAGTCACAGCACTGCATTGTCAGGTTACCCATGACATCGGCGTGTGCACATGTTGCAGACTTTCCTTCCTGGGCTATTGGTACACCAGCTATGGACTTTACGATAGTGTTCTCGTATCCGCAGTCCTTACCTGGACCCTTTGCACCTGCTTCATATCCACAGAGTGTCCTTCCTGCAGAGATGGTCCTTGCAATGATTGCCAGGGTGTGAGCAAGGTTCTTGTCAAGCAGTCCGCCTGCAATGAACATTGCAGTGTTTGCCTGTGAACAGTCTGTGTCACCAGCTGGTATTACACCCTTCTTCTGGGCGATCTTTGCAATGTCCTGCCAGATCATGGTCATGTCAAGGGAGCCGAGGCATCCTATTGAGTAGATCAGGCCTGGTACATCGTTTCTCAGGATAGCGTAGTCGAGGACTTCTTTTCCACCCATTGTCTCAATGGACAGGAAGTCTGCTCCGCCTTCTGCAACTGCTTCGAAGGATTCCATGAGCAGGTCGTACTTTGAACCGATAAGTGCAAGGTAGTCGCGCTCTTCACGGATGTCACCAGGGGTGTGCCTGAGACCGCACTTTATGCCGTACTCTTCGTGGTATTCTTCAAGAATGGTCTTCTGGACGTGGGCGATTTCGCCTCCCCATGATGGGTTGTTGGTCATCTGCTGCACGTGTTCTGTCTCGAGTGAGATAGATGGGAAACCAATCTGTACAGCCCTTGCAAGGATGTCAGTTGTGAGCCTGCGGTATTCGGAGACGAGTTTCTCCTTGGACTGTCCGGCCTCTGGCCTTGGTGCATAGTTAACCTCGGCTGTAACATAGCCGGCACCGACTTCCAGACCTAACTTTGCCTTTACTGGGTGCTTTGCGTTACCGAAGAGCATGTCGTCGGCCTTGCTGTATGCCATTTCAGTGTATCTTTTTACTGTCATTATTGTCACCTCATTTAGTGCATGTGGAAGTGTTCCTTCAGCTGCTTCAAGCTCTTTCCTGCGAGGATCATATCTGCCATCTGTGGGGCATTTGCGGCTTCCTCACCATAGACACCAAGCTCATATGTGACTACGAAGTCCTGGTTCACAGCTCCGCCACCACACTGGAATGGTACCTTTATGCCAGCTTCAAGGAGCCTGTCGTTTACTTCCTTAAAGGCATACATTGTTGTTGTCATCAGTGCTGTACCGGTAACCATCATTGGTTTCTCTTTCTTTACAGCTGCAATGACCTCATCTACTGGGACATCACGGCCAAGGTCCACTACTGCATAGCCTGCTGCTCTTAACAGGGCTGCAACGATGGTCTTACCGATGTCGTGAACGTCACCCTCTGCAACGTGGCATACGATCGTACCCTTTGGAGTTGGGGCTGAACCGGATTTCTCCTTACAGAATTCGATACCTGCAAGCATTGCGTCTGCAGACATCATGACGTTTGGCAGGAAAATGACACCCTGGTCATACAGGTCAGTGACGATCTTCATGCCTGGCATCAGTACATCGTCAATCATCTTGATTGGGTTTGCACCGGAAGCAACTGCTTTCTTGAGGCCTTCGACGACATCGTCCTCTTCACCCTCGAATATTGCCTTGGAAATTGTCTTGGCTGGCTCAGCTTTTGGATATTTCTCAGCGGCCATGTCCTCAGGTGTCTGTGCTTTCTCCTTCTGCACATTGTACCTAATTAGTATTTTACTGGGGTCTAAATCCATTTATTTACCTCCTTATTGTTTCATGTTGCACGCATAAATGCACTGCAACTTAAACATGTGGCAGTCAGATAACAGGCAGATGAAGTTGTAATGAGATCTCTCCCCTTACACCTAACACCTTCTACCTGTTCTCCTTTCTTTCCACACAAGCAAGTACAATTACTGCACATATAAGTATTGCGGTTAAAGCCTCTTTTGCAGCCACATTTTAATCGATTATACCGGATAATTTTAATAAAAATCTATTTTTTAAAATGTAGTAATACTTTAGCATTGCTTAATAAAAATAAGAGTTAAAGAAACGCTGAAACACATTTTACTGCACCTAATACACTATATTCTGATTTAAAGCTGATAATAGAACTTTTAATAAATAAAAAGCTTTGAAAACCCTCTATTTGAATAGTAATAGAAATATCCCAGTAAACAGATATATCGCATATAAACTGGCTCAGATTTATTTATATACCAAATTATCAACAGCATGCTTAGACACAAAACTTGTTTTGTTTTTTAAGAAAAAAAAGAGAGTATAGTTAAATATAATTTAGTTTGTTAAAAACCGCTTTACCAAAAGAAATATATAGGACATTTTACTGGCAGAGAGTTTTTTTGATAAAAAAAGGACCAATCCAATAGAGCAAAACGTATAAATACATGCACAATTTCGCTTAGTCTTAAAAAGAATTAAAAAAGTGAAGATAGATGATCTTTGCAGCGGTCTGAGAACATTATAAGCGCAAAGAAATGTTATGTTCATGCTTTCCGCTCTTTTTATGGACATCTATACCTTTTAATGCAAATGCTTCGACAACACTGGAATCAACTATATCTATCAAAGCCATTTTATCAATATTGGAAACTGCAGACAATATCTTGAACCTGGGCACCTCGGTCTTTGAACTTATAAGTTCCATGATCGGTTCCTCGTAATAGGCCGTAATGTTCATTTTCACGGTCTCGCTACCATTTTCAAGGAACATCTTAATGTGACCCACAAACTCAGGACTGTGTTCCAGAACCCTGGATTTGATCAATCCCATTGTTTCCAGTACAACTGTCTTGGCAACATCCGGAAGTATATTCCCGCCATCCACAATGAACTCTGTTGCATAACTGCTGATCCCTGAAGCTTCTATGGAATCCATGCTCTCATCAACTGACTGTTCCCCTTCCAATGCTTGTAGTTCCGGGCTAACGGTTCTAAGCTCACCTGTAATCTTTCCAGCTGTATCTTCTTCTAAGATCAGTCTGATAAAATTGTACCAATGTTCATCCTGCAGCTTTGTAGAAAGCTGGATAACACTTGCCTTTGGATTAAGCTGCTGCACCGAGGCTTCTACAATAGGTATCTGACGTGGTTCCATAAGGTCGATCTTATTGATCCCCAAAACCTCTGCATCAATGATCTGCCTCATAGAGAAATGTTTTACCTCCTTCATGAGCTGCTTGAACCTGCTTCCATCTATGAGTGTGACCAACGGTGCAACCACCGTTCCTCTCAGGTCCATCAGATTTATCTCATTTTTGATCACCTGGGGAAAAGCTATACCAGTTGGTTCAATTAGCAAAATATCCGGCTGAAAATCCTTCATGAGCAGAGAGATAGTGATCTTCATGTTCACCTTAAGACTGCAACAGATGCATCCACTGGTAAGTTCAGTGGTATCCAACCCGTATTTTGAAATAACATCTCCATCGATCCCGATCTCACCGATCTCGTTTACGATGATAGCGACCTTTTTACCCTGCGCGCTGAGTTCTGTACCAAGTCTTATGATTGTAGAGGTCTTGCCACTGCCCAGAAATCCACCTATAACTATTACTCTCATTGGAATACCTTCCATAAAAAAGAAAAAAGGAGAATCATATCTCCATTACCTTCAGGTTCTTCCACTGGAATTGGTCAGGCGGGCATGCCCTGATGCACCTCTTGCAATTTGAGCCATCACAAAGGTCAGACCTTATCATCACAACTCCTTCATCGTCTATGGAAATAGCATCTGTCGGGCAGACCTTTATACATTTCTTGCACTCCGGGCAGTCCACTTTCATTGTGAGATAAGTGCCCACCTGTTCCAGCACTTCAAGACCCTCCTCTCCCAGCACAGGTATATCCCTCTGCACACGCCTGTCCACTTTGACCGTCTTTGAAGCCTCTTCTATGATAGGCAAGCCTTTTTTCTTGAGTATCTTCTGAAGCATCTTGAAAGGCATGCCTTCGGTCCAGTAGGATATTTCCTGGATATATGCATCCTTGAATGCCGGGTCTGTTGCGAACATCACATGATTGCTCAGGATCTTCCTTGCGATGTCCTGCAGTTCCCAGAGCCTCTCTTCTGAAAGCAGTATCTCTCTGGCAACAGAAAGTGAAGTGTTACCAATTTGTATCACTTCGTCCACATTAAAGGGCACCATGCCTACATGATGAGCCTTGACAGCATCCATATATGTTCCTGCGGCACCGGACATGTATGCTTTGCGTATATCGCTTACTTCGATACCTGCAGCCTTACAGAGAGCAAGGTGGCCAGCACGAAGAGCACCCATGGCAAGTCCTGCTTCGCTCACATCCTGCTCAAAGAACTTTACCTTGTCCTGCAAATGCAGGATATGGTCGGGAGTATTGATCTTGGGCAGTTGTATTACCCCGTTCTTCATACCAGCATCAACGACCGCTATAACACCAGTTCCTGTTATACCCTTGGCTTTAAGCGGATGATCTTCAACAACCTCGCCATTCTTTGGGTCTACGAGTTTTGCTTTTGTAGTGTTCATTTCTTCGTCAAGCACATAGTTCCTTAGATTACCATTCTCGAACTCCACATCAGATATCACAAAGGGAGAAGCAAGCTTGCCATGCGCTATCTGCTGACCTTCAAGCGCAGGGCCTGCTGCAGCAGAACCAGTGTAGATGGTACCATTAACGATCAGAGCCATCTCGGCATTAGTTCCATAGTCAGTAGCGATGGCAATATCAGTGGTTTCCAGGAAACCGGATTTAATGATCAGAGCGAGAGCATCCGCACCTATTTCATGCTTTATGGCCGGAGGAATCCTCAAAGTTGCATTCGGATAGACCTCAAGACCAGGTATATCACTGCAATTTAAGATAGCTGCATCTCTTTTTTGCTCTTTGATGTTCAGTTTTTCCTTTTTCCTTTCACCGGCGTATGCAAGGTCATCAATGGGTATACCCTGGAAAATAGACAACTGAATAGGATTACCGCAAATAGCCAACCGTTCGAGTTCTTCAGGTTTGATCCCAAGCTGCTCTATGACCTTCCTTACGGCATTCACATGAAGCCCGTGCGCAAGATCCTGTCCATAGTTAATGGCAAAATCCAGATGGTCCATGATGTTTGCGCCTGGCAGAGGATTTCTCAGCGTAATAACTGTCTTTTTTATTTCCCCTGAATCAAGATCGACCTTCTGTGCACGGATCCCGCTGGTTCCTATATCTACTGCAACACCTAGTCTCATTTTTACTCCTCTGGATATGTGTTCTTAATAAATTATGTATCTTCTCGTAGAGAACTATATATTCTTTTACATCACATCCTAGAAAAAACATGCGGGTTTGTTTTCTCTGCCGAAGAAAAAGTTAATATATTAAGACTACTGCCGTATCCTGTCAGTAACTGCATACTTTAATATAGTATGAACGTCAAGCCTGCTGGATTCCGGGAAACTAAAAAACTTAGCTTTTTTCAATTAGCTTGGATCCCTTATCAGTGAGCACATATTGCACGGTTCCAAAACCAGTGGGACATGCATTGCATGAAGAGCATGAACCACATTCCTGAGAAATGGCATTATCTGCCTTTCTGATATAGCCCATCTGTTCCAGTGTCCTGATCCTGTCTTTTAACTGTTGTCCTGACATACCCATGATACCAGCAGTTTCGTTCAGTGACATCCTTTCAACAAACATATGCCTTAATATCTCAGAGATCATGTAAATTACCTGGTTTACTTGTTCATGGCCCTGAATTCTTTTCTCCATATAAGGTATCCGCATAATGGCAGTATCCCGAGATATATTCCAGGCCTAAGATCATATAAAAGATCCCAGCCGTTAGTTTCCGGACCATTCAACAAAAATGAATCCATCCAGTTACCGGCCATCACAAGCACGTAAACTGTTGCAAATAGTAGTGAGATCAGTATGCCTACATATATATAAGCAATGCCTTCGTTCAATCCGCTTCTTAGTTCCATCAGACCATAAATGAAGATACTGCCAATAAGCACCAGTATCAAACTACCTATCAGATCCGAAGGTGCAAAGAGTATCCCAATAAGACCATTTTCAGAGGATATCACCGGAAACAGATCCAACATAGTGGATAAACTGAAAACGAACTGGACACTTCCTGCCAGCACATACAGGAAGCCGGCAAGGAATGCGAAAAACATCTTTTCTTTTGATCGGCCCGAATATTGTTCCATAGACATCCCTCAATTAAGCAGCTTTCCTCCCTGGAAAACTATAAAGGCCAACAGCCAGGCAACGGCTAACCCATAAGCTACGGAAAAAGCAGTCCATTTCCATGAGCCAGTCTCTTTTTTTATGATCCCTACCACTGCTATGCAGGGCATATACAGCAGACTGAAAACCATCAGGCTCAGTGCTGTGATACCATACATGTTCGGATCAGCAAGCAAGCTGTCCGTCAGGGCAAACTGGTCATCACCAACCCCATATAGAACCCCAAGAGATGCAACAACTATCTCCTTGGCCACGAAGCCGAATAACAGGGACACAGAGATCTTCCAGTCAAAGCCAAGAGGACCAAGAAGAGGCTGAATGGCATGCCCTATAATGCCTATAAAACTGTCCTCGCTGCCATATTCAACTCCCCATGGCAAGGCAGCCAGCAGCCATATAACTACAGAACCCCCCAGGATTATAGTTCCGGCTTTTCTAATGTACATCGAACCGTTGTCCCACATATGACGTATACTGCTCTTTAAAGTTGGGACCCTGTATGGCGGAAGCTCCAGGATGAATGGGGCCGGATGACCTTTAAGAGTGGTAGTGCGCAATAGCTTTGCAGAGGCTACAGCTACAAGAATCCCCAACAGATATATGCAAAAGATAACAGTTCCGGCATTTTTACTGAAAAAAGTACCTGCAAACAGTATATAGATAGGCAACCTTGCCCCGCAGGAAATAAAAGGGACCACCATGATGGTAGCCATACGGTCCATTCTGTCCTCTATGCTACGAGTTGCCATAATAGCAGGTACGTTGCATCCAAACCCAAGTAGCATGGGGATAAAGGACTTGCCCTGCAATCCGATCTTGTACATGACCCTGTCCACAATAAAAGCTGCTCTGGCCAGATAGCCGCTATCCTCAAGCATAGAAAGCAGGAAGAAAAGGATGAAGATGTTGGGTATGAACGAGAACACTGATCCTACACCTCCAATAATACCTTCTCCCACCAACGATGCAAGCCAATCCGGATGAATGTGAACTGCTGCCACTTCCCCTAACCATATAAAGATCATTTCAATAATGGTCATAAAGGGATTGGCAAAACTGAAAGTAAGCTCAAAGGCACCCCACATAAGAGCCAGGAATATAGGAATACCCAGATACTTATTGGTCATGACACGGTCGATCATATCCGAAGTGGTCATACGCGTCATACAGCGTTCGCACATCTGAGGGAACATGGCACTTATGATCTCATACCTTTTATCTGCCATCAGAGCTTCATATCCTTCAATGTCCAGGCTTGCAAGGATGCTTTTAATCTCTGTGGCTATACTACTTCCGGCGATCTTACGAAGGATGTTCTCATCTCCATCCAAGAGCCTTACAGCCAGCCACCTCAGAGGATACCTTGAGGCAAGTTCCTTGTCCTGAGAAAGCACCTTCTCTATCTCTATTATCCTGGATTCGATCTCATCGCCATAACCTATTTCCCGAGCATGATGGTTTTCCTTTTGCTTTTCAGCTATCACCGTGTCCAAAAGTTCAGATATACCTACGTCATCGCTTGCGATGGTACGGACTACCGGCATAGCAAGGATCTTCTCCATTTTCTCTACATGCAACTTGTCCCCTCTTTCTTCTGCGAGATCATACATATTGAGGGCGATGATCATCTTTGAACCAAGTTCCATGAGCTGCGTGGTCAGATACAGATTTCTTTCGATATTGGTAGCATCCACTATCTGGACCACTACATCGGGCTTTTCATCAACAATGAAGTCCCTGGCTACAACCTCATCCAGAGAATAAGCAGTAAGGCTGTAAGTTCCGGGAAGGTCAATGACCTCGATTTCATATCCTTTGTAGATCTTAAGACCGCTTTTCTTTTCAACTGTCACACCCGGCCAGTTTCCCACATGCTGCCTGGAACCGGTAATCACATTGAAAAGTGTGGTCTTGCCCACATTAGGATTACCTGTAAGAGCTACTCTTATCCTGTTATCTGCCATTGTTTCCCCACCATAGATCGATAGAAACACACGGAAAGGCACTATTTGGCCTCATATAAAATATCCTGCTGTCCGATATTATGCAATGGTCTCTACCACAATGTTCGCAGCTTCTTGCTTTCTCATGGACAGACTGTAACCTTTGATACGGAACTCGATGGGATCACCCAAAGGTGCAGTCCTCACCACTTCTATTTCCGAACCCGGGACCATTCCCATGTCCATAAGCTTCCTTCTTACCGTACCTTTGGCAAGAACTTTGATTATTCTTGCCTTTTCCCCTGGTCGAAGATCATTAAGTGTACTTTCCACCATTATATGTCCCTTTTTTACAAAACTGCTATTTTTGAGCATTAAACAGGATTTTAGATATATAGCAATTTCGGATTAGCTAATTTGTTTAAGTACACAAAAATCATTATAAATAAAGCAGATATCTATAGAAGGCAAGAACAGAGAGTAGTCCTTAACATCTCATTTCTGGGTTGCCTTGTGATCTTTTCCATGAACCGGACACTCGCCCCTGGAAGAAAGTGTGCAATCTATATTTTCACCGGTCTCATAGAAGTATTTAAAATGATCAAGGCATAAAGGCAATTCCTGATTGAAGTTCATATATTCCACGAACTTTGTGAGTCTGTCGAAGGTTTGAGGAGTAAGTATGTGCTCTATCCTGCATGCGTCATGGTTGGCTATTTCTTCATCAAGGCCGATGATCAGCAGGAAATCCCGGATAGTGCTATGTTTTTCCATTGTTTTCTTTGCTATCCTTTCTCCTTCAGCGGTGAGTGTGACACCACCATACTTCTCATAATTGATGTACCCCATTTTAGTGAGCTTCTTGAACATACCGGTGACACTGGGAGAACTGAGATCCAGTTCTCTGGATACATCTTTTACCTGAGCATAACCTTTCTTTTCGATTATTTTCTCAATTGTCTTCAAATAGTCTTCAGTTCTTTCAGTGGTTTCAGTGGTCATGTGGCATACCTTGCCTAGATAAGCTAATAACGTTTGGAATGAGAGTTACATTACTATTTAAGTGTAGCGATTTGTTTATATACTGACCAGAAAGGAGAATATATTTACTGGAAACAGATTTATGGTGCACTCTTCCCAAAAGCATTTATTAAAACTCACTGGAACCGAAACCGAGGATCATCCGTTCAGATACTTTTCAAGCCTGTCCATACCTTCTGCGATATTTTCGATACTATTAGCATACGAAAATCGTAGATAACCTTCAGCCCCTTCACCAAAATCAATGCCTGGAGTCACAGCAACTCCTGCTTCTTCCAGGATCCTCCAGCTAAGTTCCAGTGAACTTGCCCCATACTGCCTCGCATCTGCCAGTATATAATAAGCACCCATAGGCTCTGCTCTTACATTCAGTCCTATTTTTCTTATCCTCTCGAGCATGTAGCGCCTGCGTTTGTCATAGGTTCTGACCATCTCAAGAACCTGCTCCTGAGGACCGTTGAGCGCAGCCACACCTGCATGCTGAACAAAAGAGTTGGTAGATATGAAGAAGTTCTGCTGTATCTTCTGCAATGTGCGTACATACTGTTTGGGGGATATCAAATACCCTAATCGCCAGCCAGTCATTGCATACAGTTTTGAAAAACCGTTGAGAACAAAAGCATTATCGGTATATTCAAGTATAGTGTGATCCTCACCCTCATAGACCAGTCCCTGGTAGATCTCATCAGATATAATGGGCACATCCCCGGCAATCACTGCAAGCTCCATAAGCTGCTTTGCAGTCATCACCTGCCCCGTAGGATTGCAGGGAGAATTTACAAGTATGGCTTTTGTTTTGGAATTTATGGCCTTGCAGACTTCAGATGGCTCCAGGATGAATCCGCCTTCTTCTTTAGTATAGATGAAACGAGGGCTGGCCTGCATCGCCCTGACAAAGTTAGGATAACACGCATAATGCGGGTTCGACATGATTACCTCATCCCCCTGCTCTAACAGAGCTATGAAGAGCAACAACAGACCTGGACTTGTTCCCGAGGTCACAATGATCTGTCCGGGATCAATGTCCAGCTCGAATTTCCTGTTATAATTGTCAGCTATAGCCTTGCGCAGTTGAGGGATACCCTGGCTGTGAGTATATTTAGTTTCACCTGCGCACATAGCTTCAGAAGCCGCCTCACATATATGTGGCGCTGTGGTAAGATCAGGCTCTCCTATTTCCAGGTGTATGATGTGCCTCCCGGCTCTCTCCAATTCCTGTGCCCTCTCCAGTATCTCCATTACATGAAAAGGAGGCATATCGATCACATTACAGGACAACATGCACGTAAAATAAGACTTCATGCACTTAAAATGTATGGATTAGGATATGCAAAAAAGAAAATGAAATTTAACAAATGAAAATGGGAATAAAAAAAGGTAGACAGGGATTATTTCTTTTCCCTGGCATAGGCAACAATTGCGTCTTTGATACCCCACTTAAAGGCAATGACAACCGCCAGACCCCATGCAAGAGGACCGATGAAGAGGTAGAATATACCGGTATCTATAAGCATGGCATCCAAAGCCAGGAGCATGACCACCAGGGAGAGAATTCCTCTGAAGGCAGGGACCAGGATATCAGCATGCTCTACTGTCATGCCTTTCATAATATTAGCGATGTAGTCGGCGAAGAAGTCAATAGCAAGCAAGCCAATTATCAATATCAGCAAACCAACGAACAGATTTGGTAGATAATTGATCACATCCTGTACGAGATTCGCTATGATGGTCAGCTTGAGTATGTTCAGTGCAGCCAGTATGAATATCAGATATCCGAATACCCGGACAATGCCCGAAACAATACTGGATGTCTTCATTCCGCTTGCTGTGATAGTTGCCCCCATTGGCGTGCTCTCTACCTTATCATCAATTCCCGTAGCAATGAGGACATTGCGCACCAGATCTGCCAGGAAATCCACTATAAGAAGCCCTATCAATAATGTGATTATCGCAGCCAGGATAATTGGGATGTACAGAACTAACGAGGCAATGAAGTCTGCAACTACCTGGATATTAAGCAGGTCGATAATGATTATTGCAAATATCAGATAAATGAACCATCTGATGGCCACATCAAAGAAATCGACGATATGCCCTCCAGTCCTTTTGATCATATCCCCGATGATCGTCCTGTTGATTAGATCGTCGAGTCCTATCTTGTCCAGGAACTTCGCTCCGATCTTACCTACAGCCTTCCCAACTATAAGCCCTAGTATTAGAAGTACTATTATAGCAACCAATGTCGGGACAAAAGCAATGAATTGATCCGCTAGCCCATATAAACTATCAAGTATTGGTGTTGATGCCATTTATACCACTCTCCAAATAATATAACAGTGGGCGAAGATAGATATGCTCTCACCAATCAGTCTATCTAAAACCCCTCAATAAGTATTGTGTTTATTCTCATATTTAAACAATTTGCCATTGTTTAAAAAATGTTACTCAGCCAATTTACAAAGATGGCAGTCTGCAATTATTTTCATATAAAATATCCTTGTGAAACAAGAGAATGATACATTTATCTGTAGGAAAAAAGAAACCTTTAAAATGGGAGCTAATATGCCAATGAGTTCAAATGACAGAATAGAAGATCTAATAGAAGATCTTAGGTCCCTGCCTGTTATCAGGGGATATTATCTGGTAGTGGGTGGTGGTAAAATAGGTGCAAGCTTCTTGGAACATGCACGTAAGGATAGACTTCCGCTTGTACTTGTGCTGGATAAAGATAGAAATGCTCCGGCCTCTTCTGGCACAGAGCTCATAAAAGATGCAAGTGCTCTGCGTAAGCTCCTGGAAGGCAAATTAGCATCCCCGCTTGAGAAAGAAAGCTCAGAGATATATTTTTATTGTTCGGGACTCGATGCAGTCCCTTTTATCCTGTCCTTTGGAATACCTGAATATATCATACCTGCCATTCCCTGTCATATGGCCGCATATCTGATGAAGGAATATCTTAATTGCCTGAACAGAGATGATCAGACTGTCACAGAGATCTGCATTTCACCTGAAGATGAAGATATGATGAGATTCTTTGAACAATTCACATCAAAATTTCCGGAAAGCATTAGAGCTGGCCTTTATCCTGCACAGGGAATAGCTATGCTATCATACGCCAGACCTGGAGAGATATGCCCGGATGGATGCCCTGGCCCTGAGAAGTTTTGTCCGAATTTCAGAAGAGAGAAGCCAAAGACAATAACAAACTATTTACGGGATCTGTTTCCCTGGATCAAAGGTTGGGTTTTCGAAAGCTACCAGATGAAACCGGGTATCGGTGCAATGAGAGGTGCCGATATGAAACAGAATCTACTGGAAATGTATGAATATGCACTTTCTCCTGATGCATATGAAGATAAAACCGAGGATATGATCGCAACAAAAGATATCTTTTTTATAGCTACTGCCTGCAACTGTCATGGTGTGGTGAACCTGTTCCGGATCTGTGCCC
Organism: uncultured Methanomethylovorans sp.; assembly: GCA_937968035.1. Classification (GTDB taxonomy): domain Archaea; phylum Halobacteriota; class Methanosarcinia; order Methanosarcinales; family Methanosarcinaceae; genus Methanomethylovorans. The sequence goes on along the minus strand of CALBTS010000197.1, from coordinate 6,249 downwards.
GGAATAGAACAACTGCAAAATTAAAATGAACATGCCATGAATTAATATAACGCAGATCAAAAATCATCAGAATTAAACGCCTTCTATCTTCTGAAGACTTACTTCTGAGGACTTGCCTGTAATTAGACTTTTTACATATTCTTACTACTGTCATTCATCTCTTCTACTGAAATTAGATCCTTACCAAAACAAGTCCGGATGTATGCAGATCCTTCTTTCAGCTCTTCTTTTATAATTTCCGTTGTCTGTTTTGACATCTTTTCGTAAACCGGACATTTGTGCATATTATTTATGTGCTTATTGATTAGTTTAGAGATGGAACCAACTATAACTGCGGGATTGCCCACAGCCACCGAATTATCAGGAACGTTCTTTGTAACAACGCTCCCTGCACCAATAACTACATTGTCCCCTATGCTAACACCAGGCATTATGATGCTACCTGCACCAATGAAAGTATTGGAACCAATAGAAACTTTCCCGACCCTTGTATAACCTGTATAATTCCTAAGACTGCCATCATGTGCCAGAACAATGGTCCCATATGATAGAACAGAATCATTTCCAATAGAGACCAGCCAATTGTACCCAGGGTCTATGAGCACATTCCTTCCAATGAATACATTTTTTTCCAACATCATCTTTTCTCTGAACATCAGACTCTTGATGTTAACTCTTAAGAAAGACTTAGCAGAATATAGTATCCTAAAAATATTCCCAAATGCCATTATGACACCAATCTTCAATTACTATAGAAGTTTTAATCAACGTATATATTTTAAAACTTTCCTTACATCTTTATGCAGCATAGAACATTGAACTGGCTCTGGAGAAGAACTCGATTCCAAAATGTAAAGCAGAAGAAATAATGCTCTAAGATAGCTGGAATTAAGCTGCTTAAAGAAAAACATAATATCTTTTGATAATAATACATTATAGGGAAACAAGTGACAAGAATATGCATGACCTATACCAATTATATGTACTGCTTGAAAGAACAGGTTACACTACAAGGATAACGCGTTGGGAATATGTTCCTTCAGGAATTGTAGCCTCTGAGAATGAGTCTCATGATCCGGATATTATAGCCATTGAGAAAGAATTATCGCCGGAGCAACTGAAAGAACAAAGTATAGATGCATTCTTGGAAGCGAAGAGAGGCAACATATCAATTATAGCTTTTAATGTACCTCCTCCTGGCTTTCCTGATGATTCGGAACCGTTGATCAGAAGAACGGAGTTAATAACACCACGTTCGTTTGAAGATCTTGAAGAGATGGAGAGAGCAGGCTATAAAATAACTGATGTTTCCAATAACCTGGAAAGAATGGAAACACCCATTATATCCGGGAACGATACAGCATGGAAATTGCCTTTGTATATAAACGGAAAAAAGGTAATGTATAAGCTGGAAAGCTTCCGTCTTTCCAGAATGCAGAACATCCGCACACTATTGGAGCTGGGACAGCCAGTCTGCGAATTCACTGCAGAAAGAACATTAATATTCGATACTCTGGATGCCCTTGCAGGATACATTGAAGGGGAACAATGAAATAGACGCTTGTGCGGGTATTTCAGATTCCCAGCACAAGGTCCTCAAATGCGCATGCATTCTCCGGAGAAGACATAATATGTGGTCTCAGGACATCAATACCTATGTTCATGGTCAGGGATGCTTCAAATATTTCCTGGAGATCTATGTCCCCATGTTCGAAAAGGTCGCCTAGTATCTTCATCCCTTCGATGAAACCAAGCTCTATGACTTCCAGAGGGCTTATGCCTGCATCCAGTGCCTCATAAGACACTTGCTTTGCGGTGCTGTTATCGTGTTCAATGATCGCCTTCTTTGCCTTTGCAATAAGGTTTGTGGCTTCTGTTTCAACTTGCATGATAATCATCAGGTGTTTCTCTTGTTTTTATCCCCTATACTTTGAAGGTTTCAGCCTTCAGATAACAAAATAACACGAGTTGATAAATAGATTATCAACTGTGAATATATGTTATCATGTAAAGTATAGTGAATATATAGTAGCTCAGCTTAATTTGAGCCATATTTGCATCTTGCTTGGGTGCATTAATTTAGATATTTTTATAAAACTTGCCATATATATAAGTTTGTATTCCCTTACCTTAATACTGCCAATCCCGGATAAATAAAAACAATAAATAGACGATAAAAACAAAAATAATCCACATGTTTCACAAATTAATTAGGTCTATATTAAAAAAAGTTAAATGTGTTGGTCCTGACAGGAACAAGAAATAGCTTATTATGACCGTCAGTTTCCTTGAAGGTCCTTAATGATGCCAGAATTTTGTATCAAATAATTCCATGTGAAACGCTCTCTCATTTCAAAGTTATTCTTACCCATGGAAGCGAGCAGAGAAGTATCACTAAACAGTTCTGAGATCTTATCAGCGAGGTCTCTGGGATCTCTTGATTCGTACAGCACACAGTTATAACCGGGAATCAGACAGGATTCCTTTCCGATAACATCAGCAACAATAATGGGTTTACCGGCGGCAATATACTCTTTTGTCTTTCTGGATGAAAAGAAACCAGGATACCTTGAATGCGCATCCATTTTATCATAAGGTAAAATGCAAATATCGAACTTGTACATTATTGAAAATGCTTCTTTCTGTGGCCTGCGACCTGCAAAGATCACATTATCATATATCCTATATTTTTCCATCAACTGGGAAGCATTGAAACCTTCACCCACTATGACAAACAAAACATCAGGAATGTATTCGGCTGCCTGGCACATGTCCTCTACGTTCATGAAAGATTCCCAGTTACCGACAAAACCCACGACCTTTTTATAGCCCTTGAGATCAAATGTATGAACATCAGTATTTGCATCATCGATCTTTTGCACATCTATACCATTAGGTATCAAGATACACTTTTCTTTGTATTCCTGTATTTGAGCCTCAATGCCTTCACTGACAACAATGATGCGATCACTGAACTTTAAAGTGGTCTTATCGATGTATTTGACAAAAAAACTTCTCAGATGTTTTCCCCGTTGAGATAATTCCAGATCATACTTACCATGGAAATCAGAATACACCCTGACACCTATGAGTTTCAATAAGACCAATAGCATAATTGAGTCATATCCCCGCAATATAGCAAAATCCAGATGATGACGTATTGCAAACCTGAATGCAAAAAGTGTTAATTGAAGCCTGTAGAGCATTCCTTTCAATAAAGAAAAACTACCATCCATGCTTATGAAAGGTCGTACCTGGATCAAATTGTCCATCTCGACCTCATTCTTGTCATAGGACTGCATGATAAGATACATGTCTTGGAACTCTTTACTGAGTTCGGAAAATATATGCAAGGCCCTCGAAGACTGCACAACACTATACGAAGGCACAGTAGCCATTAATATAAAGCCTTTCTTAGATGTCATGGAAAACAACATTACAGAAGGTTAGAGTGACTTGATCGCATACCCGATTCTTTATAATTCAGGATGATTGTCCGAGATGAAGAGCATAACATGATCAGGGCCCCACATCTCAAAGATACAGTTCAACCCCTGAATTTGAGTAAATTTTAGCGTCTTTTGATAATGAACTCGATAATGCTACATCATTCCCATCTTCCGGACCATAAAGGAAATTAGAGGAACCGGAACCAGTATATATACCTCCATCCAGGAACTGCTTTTGTCTTATGACCACATATCCGTCATAAGTTGGAATTTCATCAACATCCGAAATGGTATAACTTCTGAAGAAAGGTAAGTCCAACTCCTCCGATTTACTGAAGTTTTGTTGAATGAAAAATCTGTGTGCGTGATAATCAGAGTACAATGCAGATCCGGGATCAACGTGATCCATAAAATAATTAAATCCCTGGATCTCATCTGAAGTAAAGTATTCTCTGACAGGATCTGACAAGATCGGCTTTGATTCCGGACCATTATAATAGATGGAAGTGAGCACAAAAATAGCCACCAGAACGGAAATAACGATCATCCAGCCTGGCTTTTTGCCATTGTCTGAGAGATGCGAATAAAGAATGTAAATACCTGCAGCCATAACAAATGCCATGAAAGGACTTATCAGCAACATGAACCTGTCAAATCTGAATAAGGTCATTGTTTGCCAAAGGGTCTGAATTGGAGTAGGGATATAAAGCACAAGTGTAAGTAAAGCAAAAAGCGCGAACACCGAGAAGTAATCTACATAGTTCCTTTTATTGGCTTTGATACGATCCCACAGAAGATAACCTATCCCGATCAGAGCAAAGAACAAAAATACAGAAACGTCAAGATGATTTAATATATATATCCACTCATAACCCATCTGCACGGTTTCTTTGATCTGGAACTCTTCATAAAATTGAATGTCAGATCTGCTTAGCAACAATTCTTCCACGAAGACATTTGCAAAGTAGAACCAATAACCCATGAACATTGCGGAGAACAATGAAAAATATGTGGTATTGATATAGTTTTCATTTGACAGGATATGTTCACATACCAGAAGAAGGAACAATACAATTGCTATCTGAGCAGCCGAAACCTGATGAACGACCACTAAAAATATGGTGAGGAGTATAGCAAGTCCCTGATAAGCAAAACCACGATTATTTTCATCTTTTTTGTACAACAGATATAGGATTATTATCAGGCCTGCATAAGCTAAAGTCCTTGTGATCATGTACATACCGTAATAGATAACAGTGCCGCTTGCAGAATACACCATACATGACAAAAGGGAAAATGTGGAGTTATTTGTAGTTTTCATAAAGAAATAGTATATGAAAATGAACAGTGCTGAATAGATCAAACCTGAACCGATGAAGTAAGCTGTTTGCAGATCCAGCCCTAATAAATAAGAAAGCTCAGAGTTAAAAATATGGAATAAGGGGAAGCTTGCATAAAAAGTGCTCAGGTCCCCGGGAGCCACGTGACCCGAGAGATAAGTTACTTCCGAGAGAAATAGATGAGACATGATATCTGTTCCGCCAAAATACAGAGAATATTTTAGCGTGACACTATAGATCAAGTTTAAACTCAACAGGAACAGCTCTATAAGAATAATATAAGCTTTTGAAGACTTGGAGAATATCTGATTCAAAACCAAGATATAGGCCAATGTAACTGTTCCAAAGTAATACCATGTTCTTGTGGCACTTAAGAACAGGAATATGATGGATAATAGATAAAGCGTTATAAAAGCTAAAACCGTAGTTCTTTGGCTCAAAGAGATGCTTTTGAGAAGGAACTCATCATGACCAACGTCCTTTCTGAACATTTTTGACAAGAATATGGCAGAGAATATTGCTGGTACAGCTACTAACAAGCCTCTGATCGCAAAATCAGGACGGTCTATAAAATAGGCGATTGCAATGCCCGCAGCAACCATCGCGATGATGAATAAAGGGAAAAAACTTGCAATGAATCTTAACACCTTATGAGTTGCACCAATCTTCTTTTCCTGCATTTACAGACTCCTCAAAAATGGGACTGACTTCCAAAAAGCTCCGTTATTGATAAAGCTTCCTTTGTTCCGTATATAGTCAAATAGCCTCTCGAACACTACAGTACTATTTTCGCCATTTTAATGGCTTAAATCCCATATTAGAATATAAAATTAACTCAAGAATACTACTGATATCTTTCTAAAATTGTAAGTTGTTTATGACTTTTGAATACAAGCGAATCACAAATTTGTTTTTTCGGTTGATGCGGCCTGTAAAAATATAGAAACAACATAATAATATGTTTAGATACTATGTGATAATGTAAATTTACATTACACATACCATACACTTTTCATTTACTTACTTCTGATTCTAAATAAAAGGTTTTCCAATAATTATAAATAATAGTATTAGCCAACCACTATCCTATTGCTGTTAAATTAGTAAGGACACAGAGCGCTAATTCCCGCATTGCAGGTAGTGTTATTGTGAGGAAGTGAAATAATGGGAAACTTAAGACAGCCAAACGCAAATGAAGCCACTCGGACCTTTAACAGGTCAAAGAATGTAACACCAATGTCAGGTATCTGTACACGTTGTCTGGACGGATGTCGCGGCAACTGTGAAATATTCAAGTCATCCTTCCGGGGACGTGAAGTGATATACCCTGGACCCTTCGGGGAGATCACTGCCGGTGGGGACAAGAATTACCCAATAGATTATTCACATCTCAATATCCAGGGATATGCGGTCGGTGCCATAGGCCTGCCGGAAGGTATGATCCCTGGTCCTGAAACAGC
>CALBTS010000196.1 GCA_937968035.1 uncultured Methanomethylovorans sp. | reverse complement strand
TTTTTTCAAGCAGAAGACGTCATACGAGGTCGTATTCGGTGACTGTAGTTCAGACTTGTGCTCTTCCGATCGTAGACATAAGTATCAAGGCTATGCAAATTACGCCCTTCAGAAAATTACAGTATCGCTTCCCCATCGTGTATTTCAATATAACAACTTATGTTAATTTGGCTGCTACAAACTTTGGCTTTCTAAAACTTATTGTATCAATTTGTTCAAGATCCCCAGCAGGATTTATCCGTTTATCACCAATTAGATTTCTTTCTCAATCCCAAAAAAACCGTACGAAGCAGAGGGGATTTTTCAATAAAATATTCAAAAACAATAGGTAAACCCAAACCAGTCAGTAGACCAACAAAAAACAAAAATGTTATATTTGTTATATTCAAGTGCATAAGTATTATACGCGACCCAGCGGTTCCGAAAACATGAAATAAATATATGCCATATGCAAAATAGCCTAATTTAGACAAGACAGGCACGTTCTTTCTGATGTGAAATAAAAGGATTATCCCCGGGCATGCCACTAAAAAGCTCATGATTGCATAATCCAATCGGTCAAAGCTCTTCCCGTTCAGTAAATATAATTGGTGAATAGAAACAGCCAGGATAAAAACGACAAGAAGTCCGCGAACAACTAGTTTATTGTTGAAAAGATCCTTATATCTCTCAATGCCACATCCAAGAACAAAAAACGGCAAAAGGTTCAAACAACCCTTAAAGGAGAAAAAATTCCCCTGGAGAAAAGGCATTGTAAGACGCAATAACACACAAATAAAAAAAACAACTAACCATTTTTTCTCTGTGGATATCAATTGATAGTTGTCTATAACCGATATAATAACAAAAATCAAAAAGATTGACTGAAGGAACCAAAAATGTTCATATTTGAACAGGTATATTTTCCAGATATCCGTGATTTCATAATTGGCGTTTGTTCCAGGGATAATGTGTTGAACCAAAAAATGAAGCGTTCCAACTGAAATCAGTGGCAAAAGAATTCTTCTTCCTTTGCCTACTAAGAATTCTAATAATCTGCCAGGTTCAACGGGCCTTAAAGAATAAACAAACCCGGAAACTACCGTGAACAGGGGCATTCTCAAATATTCAAAAGAATCATAAAAATACCTCCATCCTGAATCATCCTCGACATGTAAGCCAGTTCCCTTACTAGCACCGACCACATGTCCGGCAACCATCATAATAACAGCAATCCCTCGTAACGTCTCAATTGAGAGGTCTTTAGTCTTTACCTTATAAGTTTGCATATAATATAAACGTAGCATCTTGAGAATATTTTGCTACTCCAGATGCCCAAAAGACATATTTCGGCCAGACTGACACAACTAATTATCTATCTGGTATATAAGTGTAAAGACTTTATTATGAATTTTGATTCTTTTCTTGTTGTTTTCTGATCTTTCAGGGTCATATGTCATTTTAAGCCGGTTCGACAATCATTTCCTCCTATGCTCCTGAATAAACAATCCAAATCGTTAATTCTTTCACCATTAACTGCATGGTGCCTCTTAACATAGTTGACAGATCGTATTTTAAACTCCTCCGAATAGGATGTTTCTGACATAGCGGTCAGCATTTTCTTGAAATTACCTCTGGCCACATAACCCAATTTATTTCTTTTAACAATTCCTCCCGGATCAACGTACATGGATATCACTGGAATGCCCATCGCCCATGCTTCAAGAAAGATATTCGGAAATCCTTCCCATTTTGAGGTTGAAATCAGAGCTCTGGCCCCTGATAGTACAAGCATTGTTTCAGAGTGAGACAAGCGTCCCAAAAGTTCAACATTATTAAACGCTTTTAATTCCTGAAATAATAAAGCTGCAGTTTTATCTCGTGGCTGTCCAACTACTTTATAATTATAAAGAGGAGCCATTTTGATCAGATCAACAAGTTCCCTGAATCCTTTTCTTTTATCAAGACTGCCTATATATACAAATTCATTGTGTCTCTCATTGCTTTCATCTGGCAGATTCTCACAATTAAAGAGGTTATACTGTATAGTGCTTGTCTGACCTTTGCTTTCCAAACTCTGGCGCTGGCCCTCATGCTGAACAAGGACCATATCAGCTTTTTTCAGCAGGAAGGGATATACAACCTCACTTAAGATACCATTTACCAGGTCCCACAAAGAATGCAAGTGAACGGTATAGGTATATTTCCATCGGATTCTAAAATCAGCGACATCCAAATCAGAAGCTATTCCCAAAACAAATTTCCCCCCGCATCTGCGGGAAGCCCAATAAGCGAGAATATGCCTAAAATCACGTATTCTGCAATAATATATATCAGCCTTTACATCAACAAGGCTTCTATACAACAGAGGCAACCTATTAGTAAAAGTCCGTATCAATCTGAAGCCATTATCCCAACCTTTAATTTTAACAATCCTGATGCCCTCACTAGTAATAAAATCAACATCTGTTTCATGGTCAAGGACAATAACCTCATGACCGCATTGTGCAAGCAATTTAGCAATGAGGGCAATCTGCAATTGCCCTCCTCCCTTTGTGTTGCCATTAATTGCGCTGGCTATGTCACCCCAGAAGCATATTCTCATATTCTGATTCTTTTGCCGCTTGTGTCAGTGTAACCGAAGAGATTTTCTGTGATTCCAATAATAAAAAAAATTGTTCCAAAGAGCAAAACAGCTTCTCAATGTCGTCACTATCCTTCCAGTAAATTGAACCACCAGGCATTAGCTCACTCGAATGGAACATCATAACTAAGTAAGGCAGCCCCCTTTTCCTGGCTTCATTTATTAAGTCATTAAACAAATTTTGTGACATCCATAAATTTGGTCTAAGCCATAGTGGTTGACGCTTAAAGTATAACTTCTTCAAAATTCTCATCAGCATGCTACTTTTAACATGTTGGAAATAGTACCTAGCGAGCAAATCATTTGCATTCAATGGAAATTTCGTTGGCAGGATGGTAATCGGGATTTCTAATAGATGACCATTATCAAATGTATAACGGAACGGTTTAGGAGTATATCTCAGAAAATTCGGTCCTCCGGACCCATCTGGTAATCCTTTATGACTTGACCAGTCAATATATGGAGTGATGGATGAATCAACAACATAACCATTATCAACCAAAACCTCAGCAATTTCCTCACTGAATCCGTATCTTCCGGACCTGAAAGATGTCGGTCTTTTATGGAATGATGCTTCAATCTGATCAGTAAGAATTCTTATTTTCTCTGAAATAAACTCTTTTGACAGCTCATTAGCAAACGGATGATTGCTGTCATTCAGAGTATAGCCCTCATCTGATTTGAATGGAGGAGTGCTCCAAACATGAAGATGTGCCCCGACTTCTGCTGCATTCTGGCTTATAAAATGAGTTAAGAGATCCTGTGCAATAGGATCGGCACATATCTCTGAAGTAACCAGATAAGTTGGCTTAATATTAAACCTATTACACAAACTTTGAAATCTGGGCAAGTACTTAATATTTTGTGTATCCAGAATCCTGCCATGATTCCATTGATTGTCTGCTTCAGTATCAATTGTCAATATGAACCTCATATTGGGTCAGATATGAATAATGGGAAATCCATCGGTTAAATATTATTGCGTGAGTTACTTATTGTTTGATTGGCAATTTTGTTACAATTACTCGCATCTGGAATGTGCTGAAGAGTTTGGGAATAAAAGGTAAGACTTTTGAAAGTGAATACAGATATTTCCTCTTCCCGGGAGAATACTTCAAAAACAGATCTTCACAAAACCTGACAATGCCAAAACCTTTTATAAATTCTGCCTCCAATTGCCTTCTTTTTAAGTAATTTGTTTCTTTCTTAAGATATATTTGATACTTTGATACTCTTTCATTTATGCTGCTTGTAGACCATTCATTCTTACATCCCAATAAAACCCAGGTGTTCAGCCACCAATAAGATTGAAATACTGAAGCGAATGGGACCTTTACGTGGGCTTCGACAGGCTTGTAACGAGACACAAATGTGTGTATGCAAAGCCCTCCCGGCTTAAGCACCCTTGATAGCTCAGCAATTGTTTCAGGGTAATTACTAACATGTTCAAAAACCGATTCACTAAAAATGAAATCAAACGTACTGTCTTCAAATGGAATTTTATACTGCTCAATCTTGATTTCACGGATTATTTCATTTTTTAGGAGTAACTCCGTCTCTACATTCTTTTCTTCATTAAACCTTGTTCCGCAACCAAAGGCATTAAAACCTTGATTCCTTAGTTCTTGAACCTTTTTGCCACTTCCGCATCCAAAATCAAGTATTACTGTATTGTTGTCAAAAGTATGACCAAGTTCTCTGGCAATACTGAATCGCAATTGCAAATCCCGTGGAAGTGATTCAACTTTCATATTATATGAATATTATAGCAATTAAATCTTTCGAACGGCGTAACTAGTTCACTTTATGCATACTAGTACGTGCAGTCATTTTTAGCAAGTGCTGAAATTTCTGCCTGACCAACTTTCCATCAAACAAAGCAGATGCAACCTTAATTGCATTGGTTCCTGTTCTGACCCTGAATTCTCGGTCTTGTACAAGAGTTTTGATAGCATTTTTGATTGCTAAGTCATCATTTTCAGTAAGACAATATCCACACTCATTAGCCATGAAGAATCTTGATACTGCCGTTTCCCCCGGGGCAAAAACCAAAACGGGAGTCCCCGAAATCATGTATTCGGATGCTTTAGTAGGTATGGAGAATTTAGCAAATTTAATACCTGACTCGGTGAAATCTAAAGGCAACAATAAAACATCATACTCTCTTAACAGGTTGTAAACAGACTCGTGCTTAACCGGACGAAAAACCTTGATATTAGATCGGAAGAGCACACGTCTGAACTCCA
>CALBTS010000195.1 GCA_937968035.1 uncultured Methanomethylovorans sp. | reverse complement strand
CACCGAGATCTACACTCTTTCCCTACACGACGCTCTTCCGATCTGCAGGTCGGTATAAAGCCTTATGGCCAGTACTTCAAGAACAACTCTGAATACGTGAATCCAAAGACAGGCCAGCTCATATTGTCCTCAACAGATTTTGCGCTTCCTGCAAGAGGCCTTGACCTTGTCATCACGAGAATTTACCAGACTCCTCTTGTATTGGCAAACGGCAAGGTGCTTGATGATGCTTACACAGCAACAAACTTTGGAAACTCGACTAGGCTTGACTACCCCTGGATTGGTGAGAGGTACCTCTACCTTGAAGGAGGGCAACAATTCTTAATCGAGTGGAGCGGGACAACGTTTGAGTACCACAAGAGTGGCGTTCATTTCACCCTGAAGAAGAATGTGGACAATACTTATACGCTGACAAAACCAAGCGGGCTAAAGTACCAGTTTGACACCTCAAAGAAGCTCACAAGAATTGAAGACACAAACGGCAACTATCTGATCTTCACCTACAACGGAAGCAACATGATAGAAAAGATAACTGACACACTCGGAAGGGAGGCCGTTTTCACCTATACAAACGGCAAGGTTTCTTCCATAGAGCTATCCGATAGGACTGTCAGCTATACATATAACGGCGGAAAACTCACAAAGGCAACAGATCCTCTCGGAAGGGAAACAAGGTATGAGTACAATTCTTCTTATTCAAATTCGGCATGGCTCATAACAAGGGTAAAGTACCCCACAGGCGGGTACACCGAATATACTTATGGCGAGACCTCTGAAGGCGCAAGGGAAATAATCCAGGCAGGCACCACAAACGGGGCCTACCCCTCGATGGATCTCGATTCAAACAACAATCCACACATCGCATATTATGATTCTACAAACTTTGACCTAATTTACGCAAAATGGACCGGCACAAAGTGGGAGAAGACGACGGTCGACTCAACTGGGGATGTTGGCTACTACTGCTCGATTGACGTTGACTCAAACAACAGGCCGCATATCGCATATTACGATGCTACTAACAGAAGAATAAAGTATGCTTACTATAACGGAACGTCATGGTCAGTTGAAACTGTCCCTGCGCAGAGCAGTTACGACGGCTACTTTGGGCTGTCCCTAAAGCTTGACACAAACAACAACCCTCACATAGGATTTTCAACATCAGGCATATCCTCATATCCAATGTACGTTTACAAAACTACCAAAAGTGGCGGCTACTGGAGCGCCACAACTTACGATGGCCAGTGGAACTGGCACCCTGGTTACTACCCTTCGATAGACCTTGATTCCAGCAACAACGGCAGGATATCATACTACAAGGCGAGCTACAACAGGATTACCTACGTGGCAACATCGTATGCCGGCTCCGTTTACTATGTGCACAACGATGCTGACTACTGTGGGTGGACATCTCTTGACATAGACTCAAACGGCTACAATCACGTTGCCTATTCCGATATGGGGACATCGGGCAAGTACACTCTGGGATATGTCAAATCAAGCTACGGCACAAAGTACGAGGAAACAGTGGTAGATAACTCTGGAAATTATGTAGGATCATACCCTGACATAGTCGCCGATTCATCAGGCTACCCACACATAGCCTATAATGACTCGGGCAACAATCTGATCAAATATGCAAAAAAATCGGGGAGCAGTTGGGTGATAAAAACAATCGATTCAAGATCCGCCGCTGGAACTTCTATAGCGCTTGACTCGGGAGGAAAGCCCCACATTGCATACTTTGGACCCTACTTTACCCATTACTACGAGGGAAACGTTTACCGGGTTTCGTCCCAGAAGATCTACGAATCCACGGGCAATTTATCGGCAGAGAATGCGTTCTCATATACAGTTTCAAATGACAGGGTGACTCAAGAAGTAACAACAACAAAGGATGGTAGCAGCACCACAAAGAGCACAACGACTCTTGTCTTTGCAGACGATGGAACAACTACCTCAAAGACAGTCAAGGACGCAAGTGCTGTCCAGCTCTACAAGGAGGCATATACATACAACACAAACAAGGAGGTCACCCAGGAGAGCATATACAGAGGAAACACAGCAACTGTCACCTTTACAAGAAAGTACAACTACGACAACTGGGGCAACATGGTCTACTTTGAGGACCCATACCAGAACAAGACCTACACTTCCTATGTCAACTCAAACTACGAGAACAGCTTCAGAAACATCTCAGGCTCAACAGTCACAGGCTTTTCAAACAGCTTCTACACGGAAAATTCAGTAGTTTCTGACGACATCCATAACCTCATCTGCGGGCTCGCGTTTGACAACAGCGGGACAAAGATAGAGCGCTACTATAAGTACGACTCCAAAGGCAATCCGCTCCAGTCAAAGAGCAAGCACAATACCGGCTGGATTTACGTGACAAACACGTTTGACAACTGGGGCAACATTGAATCGAGCACAGACCCATTGAGCAAGACCACCTACTTTGAGTATGACTCGGACTTCAATCATGCCTACCTCACAAGGGCATACGTGACTATTGGGGCAGAAACAATACAGTCAACATTCGACTACAATGCCTCTACAGGTGAAATAGTAAGCCAGACTGACGGTGAAAACTACACAACTTACTACCGCTACGATATCCTTGGAAGGATAACCGAAGTTGAGTATCCCGGCTCAAACACAAAGAGCGCAGTCTATGACGATGTCAACAACATGGTGACTCTCTACGACGAGAACAACAACTACGTGAAGCGCTACTATGATGGGCTTGGAAGGGAGAAGAGGCTTGAAACATACAACAGCAGCTCCATCTACCAGACCTCATACACTTATTATAACTACCTTGGGAGCGTGAAGCAGACAACAGATCCTCTTGGAAGAAACACCTACTACACATACGACGCCCTTGGAAGGGTGACCCAGGTCCAGTATCCAGATGGAAACGATTCGGCGAGAGTCTATAACGACATAGCAAACACAATCGAAGTTGAAAACGAGAACGGATTCAAGAAGAAGTACTACTACGACAACATTGGAAGGCTTACAAGGGTCGATGAATCACCAGACGGCACAAGCACATACTACACCACATACCAGTACGACGGCCTCTCAAATTTAAAGAGGAAGGATAACTACAATGGATACTATGAGACATACACTTACGATGACCTCGGAAGGCTCACGACCACTACATTCAAGGATGGCAATGCCGCATCAATAGTCTATAACGATGCAGGTTATGTCACTTCCACGACAGACAGGAAAGGAAATACAATTAGCTTCGCATACGACGACCTAGGAAGGCTTGTAACAAAGACATATCCAGATTCAAGCACCACAGGATACACCTACGACAAGAGATCTCTTCTAACATCTGCTGAAGGGGGAGGTGTCGAGCTAACATATGCTTACGATTCTCGTGGCAGGCTCACGTCTGAAGGCTGGGACGTAAACGGCTCAACTTACAGCACATCCTACGCTTACGACCCGGCATCAAACATCACGCAAATCACATACCCATCAACAAGTAGCTACGGCTACACATATGACGACGTCAACAGGATCACAGCGCTTACAGGCTATGCAAGCTTTGACTACAATCTAAACAGCAGGATAACTTCGATATCCTACCAGAACGGCGTCACAACTTCGTACAGCTACGACACAAGGAACAGGCCCACAAACATAGCTATAGGTAGCCTTTTGACACTCAATTACGACTACGATCCTGCGGGAAACGTCCTAAGCCTAAACGACTGGGACTTCACCTACGATCGCATGAACAGACTCAAAACTGCCGTGTCAGTCTTTGACATCGACTACACATACGACAGCATGGGCAACAGGACGCAGCAGGTAGAGGACACCATCACGACAAACTACACCTACAGCAACATGATGAGGCTACTCTCAAAGACAGAAGGCGGGACATCCACAACATTCGGATACGACAGGAACGGGAATCTCACATCAAAGACAGAGGGCAATAGCTCTTACACCTACGTCTGGGACTATGACAACAGGCTGAAAGAAGTGAGGCAGGATGGAAATCTGCTATTCAGCTACACCTACGACCCCAACGGAAGGAGGGTGAGATCGTTTAACAGCGGCACAGGCGTCACAACTACATACATCTACGCCGGCATAAACGTGATCTATGAGGTAACTTCAACAGAGTCAACAGACTACCTCTACGCAAACGGCATGAGGCTCGCCAAGAAGACCGGGGGAACTGTCAAGTACTTCCACTCCGACCACCTCGGCTCGACAAGGCTTGTGACTGATTCATCAGGTCAGCCGACATTCGAGAGCGACTACAAGCCCTTTGGAGAAGATGCAAACGCAACAGGTACTGAGAAGTACGCCTTCACAGGCCAGTATAGCGAAGCCGACATAGGGCTATACTACTTCGGCGCACGCTGGTACGACGCATCGCTCGGAAGATTTATTAGCGAAGACCCGATAAAGGGAAGCATGACTAGCTCGCAGAGCCAGAACCCTTACGTCTACTGCATGAACAATCCGCTTAGGTACGTTGATCCGACGGGCATGGCGAATATTCCCCTGGGTTTTGTTGAAACTCGTTCAAATGGTGAATGGGTATATTACCCTGCAGTTGGGGGAGTTGTTGATGATTCTGTCGGATATAGTTATCTCGAAGCAGCATTAATTGATACATATAGGGGGTATGGAGATGAAATCAACGGAAAAGTAATATACGATCAAGAAACCGGAGCAGGCACTTTTTATATAAATAATGATTACATACATGGATCGATGTCGTTTAACATTGAAAAGGGATTTGATAGTCTAAG
This sequence comes from uncultured Methanomethylovorans sp., assembly GCA_937968035.1. GTDB lineage: Archaea > Halobacteriota > Methanosarcinia > Methanosarcinales > Methanosarcinaceae > Methanomethylovorans. Next base: position 2,424 of record CALBTS010000195.1, on the reverse strand, counting down.
CATTTCTTGGTCCATCAATATTGCGCATGTTGATGATATAAATGGCCAATCAAGGTCAACTCTTGTTAGCGCTACAATGAATATAATCTTCTCCATCTATCAAAGAGATAGTCAACCGAGTAGCATAATTCGTTCTAGAGAAAGCTCTTTTGTAAATGAATGGAAGCTAATAGGAACAGCAAAAGCGTCTGGATATAAAGATTCTACAACTTTACAAGTACCTAATTACAATCCTAATATTTATGATTATGGGCTTAGAATAAATATAAGTCATAATCAAGTTAGAACCCCAGATTGGGATCACAACTCCGAAGGCTCATCTATATCTGCTCTAATAAAGATATTTTGTAGAGATTTTCATGTTTCTGCCCAGGGTGTCTCGGATATATTTGAAATTTAATGAGGAAGCCATATGAAAGTCAATTTTATATTTTTTCTAGTGATTTTTTTATTAATTTTTATAGATATTTGTGAAAGTGAGGAAAACTATTTTTTTGAATTTAACTCTCCTTCAGATACTCTATTTTCCGTACATTGGGGGCCAAAAAGTAACGAATTATATTTCAATACTATTGAAGAAGGTAAAGGGGCCCTATGGAAGTTAGATATAGTTGACAAAAATCTAAGTTTAATAGGCGAAAAAAATACAGATTATATTTTACTGGATATAAATTTAACGAATGGAACGCTTTTAGTTTCATCTTATGAGGACTCTGAAAAAATAATATTCTTATCCAAAGAAGGTAAAATATTACAAACCTTACCTGTGAAACCCATAGATTTTGTCGCACCGATGTTTTCTCCAGACGGAAGATGGATCGCACACACAAAAAAACCATTAGAACTCAAAAATCGAGTTTACTTATACGATATTGAAAGGAACATGGATTATCCAATCAAAAATTATATACTCATAAATTTCATCGAAGATTGGAGTATAAACAATGAATTGTTATACATTTCATATGAAGAAAAAAAAGAGGGTAATTATTCATATTCTGTTAACTTCAATTTGTACTCCTACGATATTAATAAAAAACAATCTAAACAAATAACAAATTTTACAAATTGCCAAAATACAGATAATTCTATATACCCAAGCAATCCAAAATGGTCCCCAGATGGAGAAAAAATTGTATGTTCTATCACAACATCGAAATCTAATCACGAGACCTTGGCAATTTTGGACAAATATGGCAATATCCTTAGATTATTTGAATTTGGAAGTGCAAATCAATCATTCTTAAGACCAATTTGGTCGCCTGATGGCAAAAAAATAGCCTTCATAATTGCGGAATCAGTAGAAGGGCAGGACTACCCCAAATATAGCCTCGCCTTAATCGAACTTGACCCATCTCTCCAGTCTGGCCCCAGACCAGAAAAAATACCGGAAATAAAACTAGTGACATTCAATATATATCTTTACGGTGGGATAGCAATTGGAATGCTCTTATTGGCAATAGCCGGATTTCTTTTCATCAGAAGAAAGAAATGACCGCATGAACAGGTTGAAAGAGGAAACGTCAGTCTTTGACATCGACTACACATACGATAGCATGGGCAACAGGACCCAACAGGTAGAGGACACCATCACGACAAACTACACCTACAGCAACATGATGCGGCTACTCTCAAAGACAGAAGTGATTAAGATAAAAAATATATTCTAAAAATAATAAAATAAAATTTCACACTAAAAAACTATTTAAAATAACTTACTTCTTTTTGGATGTGGGAGAATTCAAACTTTTTTCTGAGTTTAGGCCAAGTGGTGACCAGCCAAATGCAATAAATCAGTTAAATGATGGACTAAAAAAAGGATACAAATATCAGACCCTTCTTGGCGTAACAGGCTCGGGGAAAACATTTACAATAGCCAATATAATTGAGAAATTTAAGAAGCCAACACTTGTGATATCTCCAAATAAAACTTTAGCATCTCAACTTTACTCGGAATTCAAAGCATTTTTCCCAAATAACGCTGTTGAATATTTTGTGAGTTATTATGATTATTATCAACCTGAGGCGTATTTGCCCCATACTGACACTTATATTGAAAAAGACGTTTCTATAAATGAGGAATTAACAAGAATGAGGCACTCTGCAACAGCATCCCTTCTTTCAAGAAATGATTGTATTATTGTAGCAAGTGTTTCATGCATCTACGGCCTTGGATCCCCTGAAACCTATAAAGAAATGGGAACTTTCATAAGAAAAAATGAACAGATCGATAGAGACGATTTCTTAAGAAAACTTGTGTCAATGCAGTATGAGCGTGATGATTCAGATTTTAAAAGTGGAACATTTAGGGCAAGAGGAGATGTAGTAGAGCTATTTCCTTTATTTACAGATTATATTGTGAGAGTTGAATTCTTTGGAGATCGGAAGAGCGTCGTGTAGGGAAAGAGTGTAGATCTCGGTGGT
>CALBTS010000194.1 GCA_937968035.1 uncultured Methanomethylovorans sp. | reverse complement strand
GAGAGCGGCAATTACATCGCATTCTACAGCTCAGAGTGGTCCAATGCCGCACAGAGACCGAAATTGACCGTGAATGCCTGATAAAGCACAACAACTATGAGCGGAAGTAATTTCGCTCGACCTTTTTTTATTTTCTTTCTCCTGTGTTTACTATAGAGGATTTCGATAAACCTGTTGTTTTTAGCGCTTATTTATATACACTTTATATGATGATTTTCAAATATCTGGGTTTTCCGAAATCCTCTATAATCATAGTCTAAAGCCAAAAGTAATTTTAAATAATAATATATTTATAGTTGAATTGATAATATAATGAATTAAAATATTGATGAACTCTAATTTGATGATTAGATCATCTGTAAAAGTTATATAGAAAATAACTGTTTAAGCTTTATTTACCAACATATAGTAATAATTATATACTTTAGATATCTTGTTTGCAATATGCAAGGTGATGATCAGCTGTTATTTATACTGTTTTAGGGAATGTGTTGTAAATAATGATGTCGATACCATCGGTATTATAACTTCATACGGATATAAGAGCGATTTTCATCAGGTGGGCGCAAAATGGTTTCGGAAATGGTTTCTGATAGGGACAAGATTTGTTTTGGAGAAGTGGCTGAGCATTATAATGAGAATTTCCTTGTATTTGGAATAAAATACTTTTGGAAATGGCTTTTAGAACGGCTTGCATCAACTTGTCCGATACCTTCCTGGAGAGCAAAATTCCACAAAATGAGAGGGGTCAATATTGGAAAAAATGTGTACATCGGTTATGATGTTATTTTTGATAGACTTCATCCGGAAATGATCACAATAGAAGATTTTGTTGAAATTGGTGATCGCTGTATACTATCCGCTCATTCAAGAGGCAGTCTGACTACAAGAAACGCATATCCACGAACCATAGAGCCAATTGTTATCAGACATGGTGTTTCTGTAAACCCGGGATGTATAATAACTCAGGGAGTAGAGATTGGAGAAAATTCCATAATAGGGATTGGATCTGTAGTCAGCCGCAATATTTCTCCAAATAGTCTTGCTCTAGGCTTCCCGGCCAAAGTTGTAAAAAAGCTGGATGTTGCAAATGAAGATAAGACTGAAGAAAAATTAGAAGCTAGACCAGAAGTTAAATCAGAAGTTTGTTGACTTCATAATATATGCTAAGTAAACAATGGACTTTATCCGTGTTATTTCTGCATGATATGTTCAGAAATATTACTTTTTTCCTCTGGTCATGATCCTTACAAGTAGCGATTTTTTAATCTCTACGGCATGACTTGGGCAAAGCTCGCGACAACAGTAACATTGGATGCACTTTTCTTCGTTGATTTTCAATGAGCCATCCTTTTCTTCGATAGCGTCTACTGAACAGTTCAAAACACATGCCTTGCAAAGAGTGCAGATCGAAGTATTGATGAAAGGCTTTACTGTAAACTGCTTTCTAAGTGTCCTTCGAAGAAAACGAGGCATAAGAGCAAGAGCTCCACCTGTTGGCCTTTTGAACTTGATCTTTACTTTCTCCAAAGGCGTGCCTACAACTTCAGGATGCTCAGTACCAAATCCTCTGGAAAGTGCAGCTTTATTAGTAGGTATCTGCAATGGATCGAACCCTATAAGTTCCGACGCTACCACATCCAATGCCACACAGTCATAACTTGCCATGATAACTCCTGCAGATATGGATGTACCAGCTGAGGGACCATCCCCTTCCATCCCTATCACCCCATCCATTACCGCAAGATGGGGTTTGATGAAAGAATAGATATCCACAACTGCCTCTCCAAAAAGGTCACGGTCTTCCAGAAAATGAGCAGCTTTTCTGTCTTTCCGGGGGATGGCACCAAAAAAGTTTTTAACAGCTCCCGTATAAAGAGTGAGCTCATGTGTCTTGAGCTTGGGAAGTGAAATGATCACATCAGCGTCCATTACTGCCTTAGCTATATGCAGACGTGGGAACTGCTTTGCCTCAGGAACATCAACTTCATTAAAACCAGAGATTTCAAAATTGATCAGTTCTGCACCGCAATTTGAAGCAGCTTCTTCGATACCAGATGCTTTAAGGGCTTTTGCAGTGGCAGTTGAATCGGAACTTGTGACCCCGGACCCATCCCCTACGACAGGAATACCACCTGCTTCTTTAACAAGTTGGCACATTGCCGAAACAATTGCAGGATGAGTGGTAACTGCAGCCTCCGGCCGTTTAATAGCAAGTACATTGGGTTTTAATAGGACACGGCTACCTGGAGATATGATATTCTCAAGGCCACCGATCAGGTCTAGTGCTTCCCTGATAGCATCTTTGGCTTTTAAATAATCATCACATTGCACAATAGATACTTTAGTATTCATAATAATGCCCTCTAAAAATATAGCTATTTATCCCTGCTGGCTGTCAAAGCGAGAAAAGCAACTTCTTTTTCATTTCTCTCCATATAATGAATCGTGGCTGATGTCAAATCACATAGTTTGGCAGCCGTCCACCACAATAACAGACCCGCTTACATAACTTGCAAGGTCCGAACTTAAGAACAATACAACTTTTGCTACATCCTCCGGGGTCCCGATCCTTCCAAGGGAAATACTGGACAGCATCTTATCCCTTATGTCAGGTTTCATATCTTTGATCAGATCGGTCTCTATAAGACCTGGGGCAACAGCATTAACGGTAATCCCATACCTGCCAAGTTCTTTTGCAGCAGATCGTGTGAACCCGATGACAGCTGCCTTACTTGCAGAATAGGCCGTCTGTCCTTCACTACCCTGTAGACCAACAATTGAAGATATATTGACGATCCTTCCTGATCTTTGCTTTCTCATCATGTTAGTAGCATATCTGGTACACAGGAAGGTTCCCTTTAGATTGACATCGATGGTATGATCAAAAAGTTCAGTACTGGTAAGTGCAAGAAGACTATTTCGCATGATCCCGGCATTGTTCACCAGCACATCTAGCTTTGAGTGCTTTTCTTTGATAGAGCTGAACATATATTTTACTTCATCTTCTGATGAAACATCGGCCTTGATAATGGAAGCAGAGAGACCTTTTTCATGTATCAGGTCCACAAGTTCAGCTGCACTCTTTCCATTCTTATTATAGTTGACTATAACATGCGCATGGTTCTCTGCAGCAAGCAAAGCTATAGCTTTACCTATACCCCGGCTTGCTCCAGTGACCAGTACAACTTTACCATCAAGCATTTATCTCACATTTCATCTGTTAATAAAACAGGTAGGTGGAGCTGCTCTTATGTATTCTGTAGTTGTTTCTACCCTTTCTATATGTTTCAGGGCATTTTGTATAGTTTCTCTGGGCAAGCCTGTGTTCTTTTCGATCACGTCGAGAGATAACTTATGTTCCTTGCCATACAATAATTGGTCCATGATCTGAATAGGCATGCGCCAGTAGAAATCCTGATCTGATGTATAATGGCTCCATGTGTCAGCACTTGGCGGTCTCTTAATGATCTCCTCATTGACATTGAGGTATTTTGCCAGGGCATAGACCTGAGTCTTGTAGCAATCGGCCAGAGGCTCAATATCCACACCACCATCTCCATATTTTACGAACTGGCCAAGAGCAAGTTCTGTCTTATTGGTCGTTCCACAAACTATGTAGTTCTTTTTTTCCGCATACATATACTGAACGATCATCCTGGAGCGCTGCTTGACACCCTGTAATCCGATTATTTCCAGATAATCACTTGCTTTCAATCTGTGCTGTGCAACGGCCTCACCATCTTTGAAAAGTTTCAGATATGGGACGTTCACGGCTCCTGTGCTCAGGAAATCAGGCAACACCAGAGATGTTTCGTGAATGTTGGGATCATATTCAGGGCAGGTTCTCTTTATGACCTGTTCCTTCTTTTTATAGATATCCAGGGCTTCAAGTATGGGAGAGATGGGGACTTCTTCATAGGTCACTCCAAGACTTTCACAAATTTCTGCACCAAGGGTCTTGCTTGAAGGAGCTGATTCTTTCTCAGGAAGGAGCATACCAAACACATTCTCAGCTCCAAGCTCCTGTACACAAAGAGCAAGGATCACAGCTGAATCAATGCCACCTGAAACCCCTATAACAGCGCCTTTCTTCTTGAAACCAACGATCTTTTCCTTGATAAAGTGCCTGAGAGTCAGAGCAACTTCGTCAATATCCCTGTTAAGTTCATCCATTATCTGCATGGTATTTCTCTCCTTCTGTATCGAGCAATTAAATACTAAGAGACTGCTGACTATGAAAATGGAAACATCTGACCAATATGATTATCTCTTTAGAGGGGTCACCTTAACTTTCAATTCCTTGGAAACTTCATCTATCAATGGCTGTGAGAGTTCCTGATGAAGTTTTTCCAGTCCAACTTCTCTGGACATATCCCCATTCCTGACGATCCCTGCTATATCAAAAGCATATGGATGTATCCCATATTTTTCCAGGTGGTTATGACAGGCTAAAGAATTCAATTTACAGTTGGTTGAGTTACTGTCATTGAGTTTCGGGGGCTTCCATCCTACCCTGGTCACAGTTTCCAGCACCATATCCTCATTATAATCCCACATGCATAAAGGATGGATGATCATAGGAGGATTATCTTTGTCCATTTTTTCAATTACTGACTTTTTCATCATGAAACTTTCATCTTTGTCATCAATACCAATTTTCTCAAGCTGTTTTTCAAAAAGGTTTCTCGACAACTTGATGAAATTATAGTTTAACTTGATTATAGGATTAGGAGCCTGTCCGGCCGTGAAAGCAAATATTATGACCGGGGCATTTCTGGCAATGGCATATTCTATCAGCTTCTGCTTGATGATACTGATGCAGGTGTTGCAGATATCACTTGCTCTGTATTTAGCAAATTTAGGGAACGCATCTACAGAATCTGCAGCTTTTTTCCAAGTGCTGCATAGTTGCTGCTTATCCATTGTGAGTTCATAATAGTCTGATCCTGTGATCTCGCACATCTTCTTGGCATTTTCGATCGCGTTGTCAGATATGAAACCATTATTGAAAAGGACAGCCAAGACTTTCAGGAATGGATAATCCTTTTTGAGCTTATATAGCGTGTATGATGAATCTTTTCCTCCTGATAGTGCATAGATAACATCGTATTCACCCCTGCCCTTGATCCGGTCAAAGATCTCTTCCATCTCTGCAAGGTACTTTTCCTTATCAGATTCAGTAAGAGGTTTAAATGTTTCACAAAAATGACAGAGGCCTGTGTCCTCATTGATAGTTATACCTGGCATCTCAGAATCCAGAATACATTTTTTACATACAATTTTTGACATTTTGGTATTCCTCTATGATCAATCGATTGCAGATCTTACCATTCTCAGTTAAGGGGAGATGGTCAATAAAGAGAATCTCCTTTGGGTATAAGTGTGCTGGAAGATTTTTACGGCAGAACTTGAACAAGGTATCAACATCTGTCTCTGGTTCAGGCACGACCATGAGACTTATCGCTGTCCCCATGAGGTCATGGGCTACTGGTACAACAAAGACCGCTGAGACCTTATTATTGTTCTCGATGGTTTTTTCGATTTCTCTCGGGTTCACCAGATGGTCGCCTATTTTGACGAGGTCATCCTTGCGTCCCATCAGTTTGAAGTACCCATTGGACAGTTTCTGTGCAAGATCCCCGGTGTACATCCATCCGTCTATGATCTTCTTTTTAGTGGCAACTTCATCATCCAGATATCCCAGCAATATATTATCGCCTTTGGCAACCAGTTCAGCCGTGACGTTTGGTCCAACTGGCTGTCCTTTAGAATCAAATACGTCCAAAGTAACACCCGGAATTGGTTTACCTATCGTTTCAATGAACTCTTCTACATCTTCTTTTGGTACATAGGCAAGCCTTGCTGTAGCTTCGGTTTGGCCATACATCGGCAGTATCTCAATTCCAGGCACTAGTTCCTTTATATTTCTCACAATTTGCTTGGTCATTCCACCGCCTGCTGACGCAGCGGTCTTGACATTAGAGAACGCCTTTTTGAAACGGTCTGGATAGCGCAGCAGTATACGATACGTACTGGGCACTCCATAAAATACGGTCACGCCAGATTCTATCGAACTGAAGACCGAACCTATGAATTTCATGTTTCCCATTGCAATGCATCCGCCTGCCATCAAATGGGAGTTGATTATCGAATTTCCGAAAGCATGGTGAGGGGATATTACCATTGCTGCTTTATCATCAGGAGTGAGACCAAGTATCTCTATAATAGATGCTGCATTTGTTGTAAGATTCTTATCACTTAACATGACACCTTTAGGAGTACCGGTCGTACCAGAAGTATACAATACAAGTTTAAGTTCCGGGTGGTTTGATTCTATCGATATTTCCTGGCGTATGGATCTGACCGGCTTGTCGTCCGAAACGATTAGAACGGTCCCAAAACGCTCGAAAAAGCTGTCCCCGAATTTAGAATATTGTACCTCTGTAGTAATTATATTCCTGACATGAGAGTTATCGAGGATCTTTTCTAAACTGATCTTAGGCATTTCGATCGGCATAGGGATAGCAATATTATCCGACCTATACACTGCCATGAGCATTTTTATGTACTGGATCCCCATCTCTTCTAATATTGCAAACCTACAATGCCTGAATTCCCTCATTGATGAAGCAATATCACTAACGCTAGCTTCAAGCTTCTCATATGAGATAGAATTATTTCCCTCTTCCAAGGCAATGCGAGAAGGTGTTTTTCTGGCATGTGCTGTAAGATATGCATCTATTTTCATTATCTCACTTTGCAAGACTGGTTATCATATTAGTTAGTCCATGCAATGAATCCAGATTTTCCGGGATCAACATGTCTTCAGGGATTTCTACAGAATATTTTTCACTTATGTAATCCAATAGTTCAAGTAAACCGATCGAATCTATAATTCCATTCTGAGTGAGAGAATCAGCATCTCCCAACTCGGTGTTCTTGTCCATAAAAGAATTGTCTTTTAGGTAATTGACTATACTGGTTTTTATGTTTTCCATTAGCATACCTCAAATTTTTGTTTTGAAGATCAATGACCAATGTTAATCCATTTAAGAGTTTATTAACTATGCATTAGTATAAATATCTTCTGAACAAAATACCTCCCGACATATAGATGCCTTTTTCCTTCTAATACTATATATAATTATGTGTAAAAATATAGTTATTTTATGACAATTGTCGATTTGGCACTAAATTTATTTTTAAATAAATAAATTTTTCTTTGTGAATATAACTATAATTTCTTTTGTTAAAGTATATCATATAGTTCCAAAACTATTATATTTGCTGAAGTCAATTTTTATGTAGGGAGGAACTTAATTCTTTATAAAAAAAAACGTTGAGTTCAGAATCTATTTTTGTCAATGAATTAAAAAATAAGCTTTTGGGGGAAAACATATGGTAAGAATTAGACCCTTCATACCTAGTGACAATGATGCTTTGCTTGATATTGAAAAATTGAGCCCTCATGGCAATGACAAGGTAGCCATGGTGACAAATCTATCGCCAGATATTACCGCACGATATGAGCTTTATGATAACTGGAAGATAATGGTGGCAGAAGAACATGAACAAATAGCAGGTTATGTGGGCTGGACTGTTAAACATGGACCTCTGGGGCCTTATGTATATCTGACTGAAGTCATGGTAGATCCGGCCTTTCGTAGAAAAGGTATAGCTATCCAGTTGATCAGAGAGATGGAAAAGCATGCAGAAGATATCAAATCTTCATATATCTACTGTCACATCTACGGACCAAACGAACCCTACAGAAAACTTACAGAGAAGCTAGGCTATATAAGAGAGAAAGAGATCACAATTTGTGAGATCTCGACCACCAAGAAAGAGAAAGCCGAGAAAAAGTATTCAATTGACCATATTGACGGATCAGACCTGCCTGAAGCTGTTGGGCTTATCAACCAATACTATGCAGGAAGAACACATTTCATACCTTTCACACCTGAAAGTTTCAGGGATTACACAAACAGGATACTTGGATACGGACTTGAGAATTTTATTGTTGCTAAATATAATGGCACCATAGTGGCTTGTGGAGGTTTCTGGGATACGGCAGTACTTGCGGAGATGGCATATACACGGGAACCACTCCTATGGAAACTTATGGCAAACATGCAGAACATGCTGCGGCATTTTACACGCATACCCCTTGTTCCTAAAGAAGGAGAATATTTCAAGTTCCGTAACATCGTAAACCATGCATTCAAGCCTGGGCATCCAGATGCTATGGTAGAGATATTTGAACACTGCAGTTCCCTTATGTACGAAACAAAATGTGATTTCTTTGGCACATATATAGACCCGGTAGATCCACTGTTCGAACTGCTAAAAGTATTCAGGCCCCACCTCGAAACAGAGTACATATATGCAAAGCCGATTGCAGGAAAACTCCCGGATTTCAGTACTTTCTACGTGGACTGCAGGGATACGATCCTTTAACGGACGGGTTAACAATAAAAACTACTCCGTCCTTTTTCCTTGTAATGGAACGTGTGATAATACATGTGGACATGGACTACTTCTACGCTGCCATAGAAGAACGTGAAGATCCTTCCCTCAAAGATAAGGCTGTTGTGGTGTGCATGTATTCTAACCGAGGTGAAGAAGGAGGAGCGGTAAGCACATCCAATTATATTGCCAGAAAAGCCGGTATACGTTCAGCCATGCCCTGCAGGCAGGCTAAGTCCCTAAAACCCGATGCTGTTTTTCTTCCTGTACGCAAAGGGTTCTACGAAGAGGTTTCGGCCCGTGTCATGGACATACTTAGTTCTCATGCTGATAGTGAAGAAACCTTTGAGAAAATAAGTATTGATGAGGCGTTCCTGGAAATATCCCAGAACTGTGACAAAGACTTCGAAAAGGCACAGTATATTGGTATGCAGATAAAACATGATGTGCTGGAACATGAAAAACTGACATGTTCCGTGGGCATCGGCCCTAACAAGCTGATAGCTAAGATGGCATCATCTTTCCGAAAACCTGATGGTATGACAATAGTGAAGCCTGAAGACGTGAGAGATTTCTTAAGTCCCATGCCCGTAAAAAAACTCTGGGGCATTGGGAAGGTGACTGAAGAGAAACTCCAAAAAAAGGGAATTGAAACCATCGGTCAGCTTGCAGCTTATGATACCCAGGAACTCATCGCAGAGTTTGGTAAGAACCGGGGTACATGGCTCAAAAAAGCTGCATCTGGCATCGATGAATCACCTGTCACCGAGAGGACTGCCACGGACCAGATAGGCAGAATGGCCTCCCTGAAAGAGAACACCAGAGATGATGATATGGTATTCGCCCTTCTGGACGAGCTGGTGGATGATGTTATCAAAAAAGCCGTTTCAAGAAAAGTGAGTTTCAGATCCGTTACTATAACTGTTATCTTCTCAAACTTCAGAATGGCAACTAAAAGCCGCACTCTCAACCATGCGGTCTCTGACAAAGGTATCCTGCATGAGACTGCAAGAGAGATAATGTTGCAATTCCTTCGTGAAGGCAGCATGGACTTTCGGCGGATAGGTGTGAGAGTGGGTAACCTGCAGCAAAATATTGGACAAAAAAGCTTGTTCGAGTATTTCTGAAAGGTGGAACAATGGTCACTTTATTAAGGGAAAAAGAGAACAGGCCAGAAGGCCCTGAATGGAAAAAATGGTTATATAATGTGATCTTTGAAGCTGATACAAAAGCTGGAAAAAATTTTGATGTTCTGCTTATTGTCAGTATAGTCCTGAGTGTCATTGTGGTGATGCTGGATAGTATCAGTTCCCTGAGGGATACATACGGCACTGTACTGCACGGACTGGAGTGGTCCTTTACCATTCTTTTTACCATTGAGTACCTGTTACGTCTTACGTGTGTCAGGAGTAAAAGAACCTATGCGACCAGCCTCTTCGGAATAGTGGACTTGATTGCCATAATTCCCACATATATAAGCCTCATCATGCCTGGAAGCCAGTTCCTGCTTGTCGTCAGAGTGCTGCGTGTGTTAAGAATATTCAGGGTACTGAAACTGGTGCAGTATATCAGTGAAACAGAACTGCTACTGAGAGCATTGCGTGCAAGCAGCCGAAAGATAATCATATTCATGTTCACGGTGTTGACAATGGTAATTGTAATGGGATCGCTCATGTACCTCATAGAAGGCGAAAAGAATGGCTTTACCAGCATTCCCAGTAGCATATACTGGGCCATAGTGACCATTACCACAGTGGGATTCGGGGATATTGTACCTCAAACATCACTGGGCAGGGCGCTCGCTGCCTTTGTCATGATACTGGGTTACAGCATCATAGCTGTACCTACCGGGATAGTGACCAGTGAAATGTCCCTGGTTTCCATGGAAGAGAGAAAAAAGAGGCGTAAAAAGCTCATATGCTCAAAGTGTGGCCAGGACGACCATGATGAAGATGCATGTTTTTGCAAATATTGCGGAGAGAGGATCCAGTAAACAATTACTTACCTTCATCTGCCATATCGATAGTTTTTTCAAATCCCAGTCTCAGACTATTAAGGGCTGGAGCATAAGCTTGGCAAGTTAGGATTCCAGGGAGAAGAACAATGGAATTAGATAGGATATCCTGTCATACATCAGTAAGGAAAGTATACGAAAGAATAAAAGAAGATGGAATGGCCATGCACACTATGTTATTACGCAATTTCATGGGAGCTTCCACTTACCATTACCAATGCGATTTTGCGAAAGCGGATTTCCGAAGCCAGTACGGAAAACATAGCAGGATAGTGGAGACACTGGCGCCCTAAGGCTTGTCAAACTATTGACCCAGGACTGCAAGAACGTCACCTGAGGATCAATGGATGTGGAAACAGATGCTAAAAAAGCCGTATATGTCATGATGGAACATAGAGAGAGCAACAGAAAAAAATTGGCATATGATATAGGATTACTAAAAAGAGGAACAGGATAAAGGGGGGGCGGAGCACATGGAAGATGATAAGATGCAAATGCATGAGCGTATGCGCCATAATGCTGGACAAATGTTAATGGAAGAACACCCATCACATATGGAAGAACATGAACATATGGAACATGGAGATCAAAACCAGCAGAATAAGTATGGTTCAAAGGACATGCGCACAGGACACACTGACCACCATGCAATGATGGTCAAGGATTTCAGGAAAAGGTTCTTTGTTTCTGTCATTATCACCATCCCTGTGCTCTTACTGTCTCCAGTTATCCAGGAGTTCCTGTTTGCAGTTTTTGGGATAACAGTGCCCTCCTTTAGAGGTGATATTTATATACTGTTCCTGCTTTCCACAGTTATATTCTTCTACGGTGGCCGCCCTTTCCTTGTGGGTATCAGGCAAGAACTGATTTCGCATGCTCCCGGTATGATGACCCTGATAGCTGTTGCTATAACAGTAGCATATATTTATAGTAGTCTGGTTGTTTTTGGCCTGATGGGGATGATCTTATTCTGGGAACTGGCAACACTTATAGATATCATGCTGTTTGGCCACTGGCTTGAGATGCGTTCTGTGATGGGAGCTTCCAAAGCACTGGAAGAACTGGCCAGATTGCTGCCGGCTGATGCCCATAAGGTTGATGAGAAGGGAAATGTGAGGGATATCCCTCTGGAAGGGATCGTTACCGGTGATATACTTCTTGTAAGACCCGGAGAGAAGATCCCTGCAGACGGGGTCGTAATTCATGGAGATACATCTGTTAACGAAGCCATGCTCACTGGAGAATCGAAGCCTGTCAGTAAAGTGAAAGGTAATGAGGTCATTGGAGGGGCTGTCAATGGTGAAGGAGCCATAACCATCGAAGTTAAAAAAACTGGGGCTGAATCTTTTCTTTCTCAGGTGGTTGCACTTGTCAAAGAAGCCCAGGAAAGCAAATCACATACCCAGGAGCTGGCGGACAGAGCAGCCAAGTGGCTTACTATCATTTCTCTTACGGGTGGAACTATCACTTTATTGGTGTGGTCACAGTTGATGGATATGGACCTCGCGTTCGCTCTGGAAAGAGCGGTTACGGTAATGGTAATAACATGTCCTCATGCCCTGGGTCTTGCAATACCCCTTGTAGTTGCCATATCCTCCGCAGTCGCAGCTCGTAATGGCCTGCTTATCAGGAACCGTGTGGCCTTCGAGAACGCACGTAACCTGAATGCCATTATCTTTGACAAGACCGGTACGTTGACCACTGGCAAGTTTGGTGTGACAGAGATAATTATTTTGGACACTACGATAAAAGAAGAAGAATTATTGAAATATGCAGCATCTGTGGAAGCTAACTCGGAACATCCGATCGCCAGGGGTATAGCAGCATCTGTGGAAGATGTATATAAAGTGGATAATTTCCTGTCCATTCCCGGAAAAGGAGCCCAGGGAATTGTGGAAGGAAAAGAGGTGAAGATGGTCAGTCCTGGATACCTGAGGGAACAGGGTATCATCATCGAAAATGAAATTGTAAGCAAGCTCATATTACAAGGTAAGACAGTTGTTTACGTAATGATCGAGGGAAAAGTGAAAGGTGCCATTGCATTGGCCGATATTATCAGACCCGAAGCAAAACAGGCTGTTAAGGCCCTTAAAGAAATGGGGATCAAATGTATGATGCTTACCGGTGATCATGAACAGGTTGCAAGATGGGTTGCTGAGGAAACAGGACTTGATGAATACTTTGCAGAGGTGCTGCCACAGGAAAAAGCTGCCAAGGTAAAGGAGGTGCAATCAAGAGGTCTTGTGGTTGCCATGACAGGAGATGGCGTGAACGATGCTCCTGCCCTTGCCAGGGCAGACATAGGAATTGCCATAGGTGCGGGTACTGATATTGCAGTGGAAACTGCGGATATAATACTGGTCAAAAGCAATACAAAGGATGTTGCTTCCATTGTCAGTCTTTCCCGGGCTACTTACAGGAAGATGTTGCAGAACCTGTTCTGGGCCACAGGATATAATGTAGTGGCAATACCCCTTGCTGCAGGCATACTTTATGAGCAAGGAGTGATGCTATCTCCTGCTGCGGGGGCTGTACTCATGTCCCTGAGCACTATCATCGTAGCCATCAATGCAAAATTCCTGTCAATAGATTAAAAAGATATATTATCACCAGTAATTGCTGTAAAAAGTTTGTCCATACTCGAAGATTATATGTACTGCAACTTTATTCTACTAAGAGATACTTTTAGTATCTGCTTCCTGTTAACAGGAATCATCATCTGGATATGAACCGGATAGATCTTTCAGAAATATCAAAAGGGATCACTATGGAAATCAATGGCGTCGAAATAGAGGACACTTTTGCAGAGGCCTTTCCTATCAAGATAGGTAGAGTATTGATCACAGCAGCAACAAAACGCTGGGCAGAGGTAGCAGCTACTGAAGCAACAGGCTTTGGTACTTCCGTTATCATGTGTCCTGCAGAAGCAGGTATCGAAAGATTCGCAACATGCGACGAGACACCAGATGGCAGACCCGGTGTGTACATCCAGATCTGCACCTTCAAGTTCGATATTCTGGAACATCAGCTCTTGGAGAGGCTCGGACAGTGTGTTCTGACCGCCCCCACTACTGCAGTGTTCAATGGTATGCCAGAAGCTGAGAAACAGTTCAATGTAGGCTTCAAGCTCAAGTTCTTCGGTGATGGTATGGAGTCCCAGAAAGAGATCGCGGGGCGCAAGATGCACAGCATACCCCTTATGGAAGGAGACTTCCTTGTGGAAGAGAACATTGGTGCGGTATCCGGTATCGCCGGTGGTAACTTCTTCATCCTGGGAGACAGTCAGATGAGTGCTCTGACAGCCGCAGAGGTTGCTGTTGACGCTATTAAGGAGCTTGAAGGTACCATAACTCCTTTCCCGGGAGGTATTGTTGCCAGCGGTTCCAAGGCAGGTTCTAACAAGTATGCCAAGTTCATGAAGGCCACAGCCAACGAGAAGTACTGTCCTTCCATCAGAGACAAGGTACCTGACACAGAGATCCCGGCAGATGTGAAATCAGTGTACGAGATCGTTATCAATGGTGTCAGTGAAGAAGCCATTAAGAAAGCAATGGCCGTTGGTATCAAGGCAGCTGTAACAGTTCCTGGTGTTAAGAAGATCACTGCAGGTAACTACGGCGGAAAACTCGGAAAATACCAGTTCAGACTTCACGACCTCTTCTGAGGCTGAAGCTGAACTTTTCTTTTTTTAAAAAAAATATCATAGACCTATTACGGTCAGGCCTGCATGCAATGCGGACTCAAGGAAATCCTTTGCTTCAATCCCCAGTATCTGGAGTATTACATAGGCACCCACGATACTTCCTGCCATAGCTCCCAGATTGGCCAGAGATGTCACAAGAAGGACACGGAAAAAATTATTTTTCATCATATCTTTCATTGATTCGGCTTCCACGAGATTTTTCAGATCCCTTGTGGTAGGATTGCGATATTTAGCTTCTCTGAGCCCTGCATACCATCCAGCAGCCACAGCTGGATTAAGAGTGGTCATCCAGGCCACTAAAAAGGATGTTAGTACCGAATAAGGATGGCCTCGTGCCAACGCAGTGCCCAGGGCACTTAAACCTCCGGTGATGAGAAACCACCAGATGAACACTATACCAAGGGTTTTTAGAGAAACACCTGAAATGAGCAATAGAGCAAAGGCTGCAAGAGGAATAGCTAGCATTATAAGGCCAAAAATCTTAAAGAAACTGAACCTTTTCTTCGGGAGCACCTCTACTGATCCCGGGCGCGGGAGGGTTTCAGGGTGCAACAGATAGTTCTGTATTCCTGCCCTATGACCTGCACCTACTACAGCAATGATCTTTTTTCCGCCACCAGATGCAAGCCTTATAAGATTGGAAGCCATATAGGCATCCCTTTCATCTATAAGCACTTTTACAGCATTAGGAGAAGTACCACGGAACTCTTCCACAAGCATTGTGACTATGTCCTGGTTCGTGATCGTGTCCATATCGATGTCCTTAGTGCCGCCGATACCCAGAACTGCTGCTACCAGACCTGCAAGCATCTTTAATTTCTCTATGAAGCCCATTTTGCTCCAAAAACGCTGTAAGGTGACCTGCACGTCTCTGTCGATGAGCGCTATTCGTGCCCCATGTGCTTCAGCAGCATCTATTGCCTTGATCATCTCGGCACCAGGCTGGACTCCCATCTCATCAGCGAACTTTTTCTGCACATGGGCCAGCAGCATATGTATCATGTACTGATATATCTTGCCGCCTTTGAGGATCTCCTTGATAGGAACCTCAGTTTCAGTGGTTTTGCCTTTGAGACTATCATAACGGGGTTTGCACAGCTCTACAGCAACAATATCAGGTTTTTCCCTTTCTATAGCTGCATTGACCTCTGCAACGCTCTTTTCAGATACATGGGCTGTACCTATAATGATTATCCTGGAAGGCTCAATTTCTGAACCATGCACCCCTGAAGAAGGAGATGACAGATTATAACTACTCTGCTGGTTTTCAGGGGGACATGTGTCGGTTATGAAGGTTCCTGAATTACTGGAAGAGTTCGAATCATAAACTGATAGATCTGAAGAAGAAGAAGTAATACTGATGAGGGGATCAGAAATAGTTCTATCTTTTTCATTAACTGGGTTTTTCACAATACACCTCACAAATGATTTGATGGAACAAATATCACTAGCTTTTTAAATGTTTTTATGTTTATTATATTATTTTCCATGGTTACAACTGTTCATTAGAAAGCATCATTGCCCTCATAAGATCTGTTCTGGAGAGAATCCCCATCACAGAACCATTAGAATCTACAACTAGTACTCTTCCTATATTATTTGACATCATCAATTTGAAAGCCTCTGAAGCTTTAGCGTCCGCAGTCAATGAAATAACAGTAGTGGTCATAATATCTCTTACTTGCAAGACTGCTCTTTCAAGAGAAGGGACTTTATGTACATCACTTAACGTGACAATCCCTTTTAAATAATTGCCTTCCATAACAGGGTACCCCATGTGTTTGTGCTCGAACATAAAATGTAATAGATCTTCAATGTTCATATATGGGGACACTGATGTGACTTCCGGACTCATTACATCAAAAACTGAGTATTTTTCGAGAGTTACGGTAACTGTTGTAGACCTGTCTTCTTCGGAAGCTCCTATGTAAACGAAAAAAGCTATTAATATCAGCCAGGGATTAGAGAAAAGGCCGATTATTCCCATAAGAAAAGCAAAGATCTTTCCTACAGAAGCAGCATAGTGCGTAGCTTGTACATAGTTCATCCTTTTAGCATACCATGCTCTGAGAACACGCCCGCCGTCCATCGGAAATGCTGGCAGGAGATTAAAAAGACCCAGAACTATGTTTATAGAACTCAGGATGTTGAACATCATGTAAATAGGTGTTGCTGCGTAAGAAGCTATCAGTGAAGCCACTAGAAAATTGGCTAGGAAAATGGTAAAACCAATCATTATGCTCACAAGGGGACCTGCAAAGGCCATTTTAAGCTCTTGAGATGGATTTCTGGGTATTTCTTCCATCGACGAAACACCACCAATGAGCATCAACGTTATGTCTTTTATTTCTACGCCATATCTCTGAGCTACAAGTGAATGCCCTAGTTCATGAAGAAGCACACAGAAAAACAGAAGGACAGTAGTTGTAAAGGATAGCAGATAGTTCAGCAATGGAGTGGCCTGATCCTGAAAGCCAAAGGGAGCAGGATTTGTGGCAAATACCAAGGCGAAGACAGGCAGTATGAACAAAAAAGTAATATGTAATTTGATTGGTATGCCGAAAATTTTCCCTATTTGAAATGATGTTTTCATGGTTAACCTTGTCTGATATATTCATATTTATTATTATCTTATTAGCTTGTTGCCAATTTAATACTTTCACCCAGCTTGGTATTTCTTTATATCTTCTGGAGAATTACTCAGTATTATACAGGGATTGATGAACACACGCCTTACAAGCTTCAAGGCCAGGTATCATCAATTCCCAATATTTAATCCATCCCCTCAATGCTTAACCGGAACATGGCTTGGGTCTTTAAAATGCTGTTATGAGAGCATTAAATCCGTTAGTTTCTCAAGACATGTTACCGGTCCCGTCAAAGATCCCAGCTTTCAGACTCTGTATTGTCAGTCTGTATTGTCAGGTCTTTAAAGTTTTCCAACTATTTTTAGCTGTTTAAGACTGTTTTTAAGTCCTGGACAAAAGCTATTATATTTTCTTCTGTCATATGAGGCATAACAACAAGCCTTATAGAAGATGGGTGTTTTGTTATAGAAACTTGCCAACCAAATTGAGTGGCTAATTCCTTGCGTATCTTCTTAGGTTCTGATACCGATAAAGCTACAATGTTCATCAAGGGATCGATAACAGGATTAACTCCAATCTTTTTAACTTCTTCTAAAAGCAGATGAGTTAATTTCATGCATCTGTCAACAATTTGGCGATAACCTTCCTTACCTAAATACCTCATTACAGCGTATGTTCCAGCCACCGAAGCTCCACTGCGAGTACCGGTAAGAGTGCACTGGCTACTGATAGTCAAATATGGGGTATCTACTCTCAAAGAATCCATCATTTTTTCTTCTCTGAAAAGCAAAGCTCCTGAAGGAATAGTACTCATACCCATTTTATGAGGATCTATTGCGATTGAAGTCACACCAGGAAGAGAGAAATCAAAAGACGGATGCCCGCTGATAAAAGGGAGGACAAAGCCTCCAAAAGCTGCATCCACATGAAGAAAAATACTGTTATCCAAAGCAATTTTGGATAATTTGGAAATTGGATCTACCTGACCAAACTCGGTGGAACCTGCAATACCAACGAGTCCAACTGTATTTTTATCTATAAGAGATACGACGTGTTTAGTATCCACAGCAAGATCAGAAAGCACCCGAGCTTTACGTACATCTATTTGCAGAATATCAGCTATCTTATCAAAAGAAAAATGTGCTGATGCAGGTACTATAATATTTGGGTCCTTAATAGATTTGCAAGAGTTACGCATAGCTCTCACAGCTTGGATATTTGACTCAGTTCCTCCTGTTGTGAGATAACCGTAAGGACGGGAATTATGTAATAAATCTCCAAGCATAGCTAAGACATTTTTTTCAAGTTCATATGTTCCCATGAAAAGACCATAATCTCCCATATTAGATTCAATGAACATCTTATAAGCTTCAACTGCAACTGGATGAGGATAAGTGCACATGGAACTGAGTACTTTTTCATAAGGAATATCTTTTGATCTTGCTTGTATCAAAGAAGACTTAACATCTTCCCAGTTTTGTCCATGTTCCTGCATTTGCTGTTAAAATAACGGGCATGTTTAAAACTATTATGTTTCAATTATTGCACAGGAATTTGACTGATTTTATGTTGATTGATTTTATGGAATGAGTATGATTTCGGTTTTCTGCGGACAAAGGAACCCCATGGTTTCTACTGGAGCATTATTGAAAATTTGAAAACATTTATTTCACTCATGGTTAGAGGAAGATTTAAATAATATAATGCCTATAATTGGCATAGGCTTTTTTTTCTATTAAATTAAAATTGTTCACCAATTTTTTTTCCATGGACTCCAGTGGAAATAATAGGGTCTCTCTCTTTTATAAACCCTCCAGTGGAAATAAAGGGGTTTCGGATTTTTAACTCCAATTGAAATGCTCAACTAAATATATGCTTTTAATTATCCAATTTTTACAAAGTCACCTGATAGCTATTTTTGTGCAGTACATTATTTTTATAAATTTTTGCAATGGAAACAAAGGGGTAATCACCATAACCGTTAATAACCCTAATTTCCAATGTAGCCAATGGAAGAAAAGGATGAGATAAAGGATTCACTTGCTTACAACGTATTTCCTCTCTGTGCAAGGGTGCTGAGTTATAGAAGAGTTTACGTCTTCTTCTTTTAGTACCTTTTGCTTTATATGGTGGCCAATCATAGGCTACTTCACGTTTGTAGGTTGAGTCCAAGGTCTTCAGTGGTAGGATGGTAATCAAAATGCAAAATAAAGCTTTGGATGGCCTGTTTCAGGAATTACTTGCAACAGAACCTATATTCAACAATAAGGAGGTTTTGAGGCCAACATATACTCCTGACACCTTAGTGCATAGAGATGAACAAATAAACAGTCTTGCGACCATATTGGTTTCAGCTCTTAGGGGTGATACTCCTTCAAATATTCTTATTTATGGAAAGACAGGCACTGGCAAAACAGCAGCTTCACGTCATGTAGGGAGGGAACTGGAAAGAATAGGTGAGCAGCTTAATGTCCAATGTAGCGTGGTTTATGTTAATTGTGAAGTCATAGATACACAATACAGGCTGCTTGCTAATCTGGCAAGGCAGTTTGGAGAAGATGTGCCAATGACTGGCTGGCCTACGGATCAGGTTTTTGCAAAGTTCAAGGAAGCTGTTGATTCAAAAAAACAGGTTATTATTATAATTCTTGACGAAATAGATAAACTTGTTAAAAAAGGAGATGACGTACTTTATAACCTTTCCAGGGCTAATTCGGATCTTAAGCAGGCTAAAGTAAGCATGATCGGAGTTTCTAACGATCTTAAATTTACTGAGTTCTTGGATCCTCGGGTAAAAAGTTCTCTTGGAGAAGAGGAAATAATTTTTCCACCTTATGACGCTGATCAGATCAGTGATATCTTAGTGGAAAGAGCAGAAATAGCCTATAAAAATGGTGTTTTAGAGGAAACTGTTATTCCTTTATGTGCAGCTTTTGCAGCTCAGGAACATGGAGATGCAAGGCGTGCATTGGATCTTTTAAGAGTTGCAGGAGAACTTGCTGAGCGCGAGAAGAAGCCCCGTGTACAGGAAGAACATGTCAGAAGGGCTCAGGACAAAATAGAGGTTGATCGCGTTATAGAAGTTGTAAAGACCCTTCCTACACAATCAAAACTTGCGCTTTGTGCAGTTATAAATTTGAGAAATAACGGTTACAAGAACGTTACTACCGGAGAAGTGTACAATGTTTACCGTCAGCTATGTATAAATGTGGACATGGATATCCTTACCCAGAGGCGTGTGACCGATCTGATGTCAGAACTTGATATGCTAGGTATCGTTAATGCTCTTGTAGTAAGCAAGGGTAGATACGGAAGGACAAAAGAAATAGTTTTGAGTGTTCCTGTTTCCAGTACCCAGCGTGTGCTTTTTGAGGACTACAGGCTGAAACCGCTTGAAAATTTCAAACCTGTAATAACCACTCAAATGCATTTATGATGTTGTTTTCTGATAAAAAGTCATATCAGAAAGGCAACATCAGCCTTATCTTTCCTATGTAGGGTATACGGTACCTGGCGATTCCTATGATCCACTCTTCTTTTACTGGTGTAAGATAGCTTATTTGTCCCTGTTGATCATATACCATATTAGTTTGCTTATTATCCCCTTTGGTGATATAACCATCATGAGGAGCTGTTGGTCCTCCCTCCCACATAGTTTCTCCTGCTTTCACAAAGTACATTGACCTATGGATTATAGGAGTTACATCTTCCCTGCCATATGGTCTGTATAAGATCACATCTCCATTATCCCCAAATGATACATAATCGCTGGCAGCATCAGCTTTTGTTATTACTGATGTTCTTTCAATGTTTTGTATGAAAATTATGTCCCCTATGTTCATATGTGGCTCCATGCTACCGGATTCCACAGCGACCATTGGCGTCCACATCCCAAATATCAGGTATGAGATGGTTGAGAACAATAGCACAGCTGCAGCCACAGATACTATATCTCTGGCAAGGGAAATGTAAAAATTCTCACTTTGTCGAAAAGTTTTAATACCTTCCTTTAGGTCCATTATTTCACCGGATGCTTTTAGATAACAATTATACAGTAGTTTCTTCCTTCCCATTACAACTATATAACAACATAGCATATAGACCACGTTACTCTCATTGGAGTTCTCGGGGATTGAAACCTGTGATCAAAATGTTTTACAATTGCTATACCTGATCCTCTATGAATCAGATCGAAGTGATTACCGTTTTCCTGGAAGAAGGATATCAGATAAGTCCAAATGCTGTTGAATTGATATGTTGTCATTGTGATTCACGCAGCCTTTTAGATCGTATCCTGAAGAACATGGACCCTTCAGTGCTAGTGGTAGATGTTGAACACATTAATGAACATATTAATGAAAACAATATTCAAGAAAATAATGAAGTACCTGAAAAAGAAAGTCTTTCTACCAACCATCAGCCTATTCCTAAAATAGTTGCCCCTATATTCTCTCCTCTTAACTGTTCTCAGTCTGATAATCCTGTCGATGTGTTACTGGATATTACTGATAATTCCACATGCGTAGGAGAATATATGGAATTTGTCCAGTTTTTCAGGAATAGATACAGCAGGTTAAGTGAGATGATAAGGGGCAGATTAAATTCAAGACCCATAGAAAGTCTGAACAAGTACCGTAATAAAAACGGCGGGCGCCGTGAGGGCATGGATAAGGATATGAATGAAATTTCTATTATCGGTATGATTTCAGATATTAAAAATACAAGTAATGGTCATAAGATGATAGAACTTGAAGATACTACAGGTTCTATCTCAGTGCTGGTACGAATGGCTGATAAAGAGCTATTTGAACTTGCCAGCCGCTTTGTACTGGATGAAGTTGTGGGTATTACTGGTGCTCTTACTAACGATGGTAAGCTGCTAATAGCTAAAAAGATCACCATCCCGGATTTACCTAATACTCTGGGTGAAAGAAAAAGATCATACGGCAAAGCTGTTCTTACTTCCGATGTTCACATAGGCAGTTCCACATTTTTAGAGGAAGAATGGTATCGCTTTATTGATTTTCTCAAAGGTGATACTGACAATGAAGCTATGGCCAATTTATCCAAAGAGGTACGTTATCTTGTTGTTGCGGGTGACCTTGTGGATGGGGTAGGCATCTATCCTGGGCAGGAAATGGAATTAAAGATACAGGATGTATATGGACAATATAAAAAGGCTGCAGAATATTTTAGTGAGATACCCAAACACATAACAGTAATAATATCTCCTGGTAATCATGATGCTGTGAGGCAAGCAGAGCCACAGCCCATGCTGCCTGAAAACATACGGGCAGATTTCTCTGAGAATGTGTTATTTGTGGGGAATCCTTCAGTAGTTGATCTTGATGGCGTCAAACTTATGATATATCATGGCAGGTCTATCGATGATCTGGTAGCCTCCATACCTGGTGTATCCTATCAGGAGCCCACTAAGGCAATGGTGGAAATGATGAAAAGAAGACATCTTTCTCCCATTTACGGCAGCAGAGTATCTATAGCTCCTGAAAAGCAGGATCATTTTGTTATTAGCCAGGTGCCAGACATACTGCATTGTGGCCATGTTCACACAGTGGGTGTGGAATGGTACAAGAATGTTCTATTGATTAATTCGGGTACATGGCAGTCCCAGACCGAGTTCCAGAAAAGAGTAAATGTCGTACCTACTCCTGCACAGGTGCCTGTAGTAGATCTCAGCACCCTAAAGACCACAATTCTTAAGTTTGCAGAATGATCTTTAACAGTTCTTATATTTAGGATTGGCTTAGCCTGTTAATAGTAAATTATAAATAGAACATATTTGCGACCTTATACAAGCTCAATATAAATATTCTTAAAGTTCCTGAATGCAATAGAAAATAAGTTTCATTAGGCGTATCTTCTTTATATCTTTTTCATGAAGTTCTTCACGCAGAAGCTCGAAGCACAAAATATATATGCGTTCTTCTCAAAACAAACCTTACTTACCGTAAATGCTTTTTGAAGGAATCCTCATGTATGTAATTGCACTGGACCTTGGGACTAGCGGTTTCAGATCGCAGCTGATAGATATCAAATCTAGGGAAACCATTAAAACTGTGATCACTATGGGTCACCCTCTTCCGGGAGGGAACGTAATGGACCATCTGGATTTTGCCATTAACACAGGAAAGGATGTAGCCCATGGATTGATGATCGAGGCTGTCAAGGAAGTGCTGGAAAGATTCGATGTTGATCCTTCCAGTATTCAGAGGATAGCTGTTTGCGGTAATCCAATACAATTATCCCTTTTCCAGAACAGTGAGATATTGGACCTTGCGTATGCAGGAGAGACCAAACAAAAAAAATTGGGTGTACACAATGTCAAAAGAGATGCGCGTGTGTTTCCTGCCAATGAGATCTTCAAAGGTATCTATGAGATGGACAACTGTGAGATAGTGGTCCCACCTGCTATAAAACATGAGATTGGCGCCGATGCCCTTGCTATGATGCTGGAAACTGATTTCATTAATCAGGATGGGCCTTGCTTGGTAACGGATTATGGAACAAATGCTGAAATGGCACTAAAGGTAGGGGATAAGATAATGACTGCAAGTGCTGCTGCTGGTCCGGCCATTGAAGGCCAGGGCATCAACTGCGGTATGCTGGCAGGTCCCGGAGCCATAAGCGATGTAAATCTTGAGGGTCACCACTGGAGGCTTATAGTGCTCAATGAGAAGATGGAAACTGTAAAAGGAGATCTTATTGATCCGGTTTCTGGTGAGATCATTGAATCTTCGGGCATACAGGCCAAAGGTATTACAGGAACAGGGGTTATTTCGACTATTGCTCTGGCTATCAAAGAAGGCCTTACCAAAAAGTTGCCGCATCTCCCTCAGGGAAGAATAGTCCTAGGTGACGGTATTATAATCACAGATAAAGATGTTGAAGAAGTGGGTAAGGCAATAGGGGCCATCAGAGCTGCCCATATGACTCTCATGGTGGCAGCAGGCATTGAATATTCTGACCTCAAATATGTTTACATGTCTGGAGCTACCGGAACTTATGTAGATGCTGAAAAAGCAAGGCATATTGGTTCCGCACCAGGCTTTTCAGATAACATTGTGCAATTTGGTAACACTTCTATAGGGTTGGCAAGAAAGCTGGCATTGGATGTCATCCAGTTATGTGACGTCATTTCTGTGGCAAGGAAGATACATGCAGATCACCTCATGATGGCTACAAGTGAGACATTCAAAGACATATATGTTTGTGAACTATCTTACTGGCAGCAAGGGATGCCCATTGAGATATATGATCAGATGCTCGAGCTCTATAACATTAAGCCTTTCCCCCGGGCCTTAGAAAAAGTGAATATTGAAAAACGTGTTTCAAGGGACATTGATGATGTGGGCAGGCAAGGTCTTGATATTGTTAAAGATATAGGGATTACCCTTGAAGGACCTGTGGAAAAATGTATCCTTTGCCATAAATGTGAAAAAGAGTGTCCGGAAGATGCGGTGATCATCATTGAAAGAGAGGGTAAGAGGTTTGCAAATATCGATAGCCAGCATTGCTTGGGCACTAGCTGTAGACGTTGTGTTGCCATCTGCCCCGAGCAAACAATGGATCATTCAATCTTGAAAATAAAGCGTTCAGTGAAAATAAAACGTTGAACAGGACGCACAGTTTTAAAGGTCATAGTTTATGGGATCCTCAGAACTTACTGACAGGAACAGGGAAACTTATGGTAGGTATTTTGGTATATGTACTTCATATCATCATTCCAAAGGTTGTCTCTGTCCAACATGCACGACATGTCCTGGAAATGGCATGATGTTCTGTGCCAGGAAAAGTCAATACAAACCATCATTAAAAACAGGTTGTCTCTGCTCCGAATGTCATACACATGAAAAGTTCAGGCTTGAAGGGGATTATTTTTGTTTCCGTTTGTAGTGAGGTGGCTGATAAATGCAACTTTTTGGAAAAATCTTTACTGAAAAATCTACGAAGAAAGACATCAAAAAGATTCATGATGATGCGCTGCAGGCTTATAATAAAGGGTCTATTTTTCTCAAGATGCAAAGGTTCGAGGAATGTTTAGATGCTTATAGTGTGGCAGAAAAACTATGGGAAGAAGAAACAGATATGCTCACATCTCAGGGTGATCCTGAGGCTGCAAAGCGATCAAAAATAAGTGTTCTTAATACTTTGTCCTGCAAAAGCTATGCAAACTATATGATGGGCAGATATGATATTTCGCTTGAACTTATCGAGAAGATGCTGGAGAAAGCTCCTGATGATCCTGAAAGCCTTTTCAGGAAAGGTTTTGTGCTTTATAAGTTTCAGAGATATGAAGAAGCTTTGATTTGCCTCGAAAATGCGCTGGCCAAATGTAGAGAGTTCCCTGAGGCATGGTATTGCAAAGGAAATGTTCTAAGAGAGCTTGGAAATTATGATATTGCTCTTGAGGCTTTTGAGTGTTCCATAGAATATTCACAGCCTTTGAGTTACCAGTTTCCGCGGTTTACATGGATTCCACTCACCCCGTCCTCAAAGATCAAAATGGATAGTTCGGAAGCATGGTACTGTAAAGGAGAGATACTTTTCAGACAAAATAAGTATGAAGAAGCCATCGAAGCTTTTAGCAGGGCTTTGGAAATAAAACCCGGATTTGAGGACGCCGCTAAGTTCAGGAACACAGTGCTTCAAGAACTTGGCAAGAACAGAATATCAAATAATAATTTCGAGTTAGAAACTTAATCACTTTTGTATCAGCAGACCACTTTTTTGGAAGTGGTCATGTCATGAGCAACTAAAAATAAATGTCAAGAAAGGAAAAATACCTAATATAATTCTAAGAACATTATCACAAGCAATTTCCAAGCGATTTCCCAGTGATGCGGTGGTCTTCAATACTGATCCAAATAGTCTCTTATATTCCTATCCTCTCTTGCCTTTTAATATTTCAGTTAGCATCACTTTTACTTTCGTTCCGTAATATCCTGGATGACACCCAGATAATGGGTCACTACCCCTTCATCGTTACGCTGGATGAATGTCTGCTCTTCAACCCATCTTTGATCTCCGGACTTAGTTTTTATCCTGTATTCCTTGACAAAGAATGTACCACCTTCACGGGAGATGTCTGAAAGTTCCGTCTGGACATCCAGAAGGTCCTCAGGATAGATTATGTTCCCATAAAGGATCTCCCCTGAGAGGAAATCATCAACAGAATATCCGAAATTGGTAATGTTATCTGAAACAAATTCAACTGGCCAGAGTTCCATTTCATCATCAGAACCTGCCTTCCAGAGGAAAGCGATCACAGGGCTATGGTTGACAATTGTTTCCAGAGCTTGTTTTCTGTCCAGCAGTTCAGCCTGCTTCTCAAGTGCTACTTTGAGTGCGATCTCTTTTTCTTTCTGCTCTGTGATGTCCTGAACGATTCCCTGCAAATGAGTTGCATTTCCATCTTTTGCCCTCTGGATAAAAGTTCCCTGACTTACCCACAATGTCTTTCCATCCTTTGATATCACACGATATTCCTGAGTATAATTGTCACTATCATCCTCACACTTCTCTGCAAGTGTATCTTTGACAATCTCATAGTCATCCGGATGGATCAGATCACTGTAAGAAATACGACCGAGAACAAAGTCTTCAGCTGAATAACCAAGTTTTGAAACATTCTCAGAAGCGTAATCGGTAGGCAAGAACTCCTCTGCCCTCCACAGAAATATCATAGTAGAGCTATTGTTTATGGCATTTTCCAGGGACCTCTGTGTCCTCAGTGATTTCTCCAAAGCCATTTCTCTGTTCTTCTGTTCTGTTATATCAAAGATAGTACCCTGATAATGGGTCACAACCCCTTCATCGTTACGCTGGATGAATGTCTGCTCTTTCACCCACCTATCTTCTCCGGACTTAGTCCTTATCCTGTATTCCTTGACAAAGACTGTACCTCCTGAACGGGATATTTCAGAAAGTTCCGTCTCTACCTCAGGAAGGTCATCAGGATGAATGATGTCAGCATAAAGAAGGCTTCCGGAAATGAAGTCCTCCACTTTGTAGCCAAAAAGACATATGTTATCTGAAACATATTCTACCGGCCACTTTTCATCGGGAGTGTTTTCTGCCTTCCAGAGAAAAGCAATAACAGGACCGTTATTTATAATCTTTCCAAGTATCTCTTCTTTGCTCGATATGTTAGCTCCCATATAATTCCCCCTGCTAAACACTTCTTATTATGTTATTTGTTTGTTAGTTTAAGTATTAATCAATTTTGAGTTCTGTAGAACCATTTACTGAACAATTAAGCATTTCAAGTCTGCCTTCTTGTTTATTAGAGCATTTGATGGTGAGCCTATTTCAAAACTGCTGCTATTCTTCTTTTAACTTGTTTGCATTTAAATGACTCACAAAAGTAGTGCAGCTGATAAAAAATATATCTTTGACACAAAACTGTACTTAGATCTCTGTATAATAATAGATAGATGAGGAGAACAACTCTATGATCCCCCATCAATGAAAAATCAACATTAAATGTTCAATACTTTTGTGCCTTTGCCATCTCCACCATTGC
>CALBTS010000193.1 GCA_937968035.1 uncultured Methanomethylovorans sp. | reverse complement strand
TTATATTATATGAAATTCATTAAAGTATCAAGTCATATGACCGGAACTATAGATATGAGGCAAAATATATTATCCAGCGACCTATTATAATCTTTATATAAACATCAGAGAAGGTTCAAATATCTTATGAATGCAGGTGAAATCGGAACGGAAGCTGGACGTATCTTTGAATACAACTTGCCCAGTAACTGGATATTTCGTAGCCAAGAAGATCAAAATGATTTTGGTATTGATGGTGAAATCGAGTTAAAGGATGAGAATGGAAAAGCCTTAGGTAAAAATAGTGTGTTTAAGGTCCAAATAAAGGGTGAAGAGAACTCGACATACATCAACGAAGGTAAGGTACTCTCTTTTACGCTGAAAATGGAACGACTCAAGTATTACTTTGAGTTTCATGTTCCTGTCATACTGGTAGTGGTAGAAGTCTCGTCAGAAAAGGTATATTGGCTACCAATTACAAATAATGAAGCTCTTAGAAAAAAGGCAACCACATCAGAACAGAATGAATCAATTCAAGTTCATTTACCAATCGAAAATACTTTAATTAGAAAAGAACCTGACTTAGCAAAAAAAATATTAACCTCCGTCATCGACTGTTGGGATTACCTTAATATAAAAGGTTTAAAGGAGTCAGTTGATAGATATCCAACCGTAAATCCTTCGTCACTAAATAAAAAAATCGAAGATATTGGTGATGCTTTATTCAAGGCATATCACCAACAACTTAATAACCTTTTGATTGATAGGAACTTCACTGGAGTTTACCAGCAAGCATCTGAAATTTTCTCTTCACCAATTGTTCCAGCCAAAGATCGATTTGTAGCGCTTTTATACTATTGGCAAGTATTCCAAATAGCACCCTTTACAAATGTAAAGAGCGAAATATTTAACGAAAACTTCAAAGTTTGTCACGGACTTATTAAACTCGCTCGAGAGCAAAAAAGTCGAGTCCATAGATTAATCGCTATAGGGAAGTCACGCAGTGTTAAGTTTAAATTTCAACTGGATCAACTTCATGCGACACACCTCTCAATTAACAACTTTGAAAAAGACTCCTTAGAACATTTTATTTTTAATAATCAGACTCAGCAGATGTATCGTGAGTGCTGTCTATCTTTGCAAAAAATTATAGAGTTGTGTAATCGTTTGTTGAGAGATTGCCAATATCACATTCTTTCAGATCTATTCGTGGATTTTTACGCTTCAATACTAATATTTAGAAGTATTCATAAATTTAGAGGCTCAGACGAATCAATTGATTTTTTAGAACTGTGGCATAAAAATATGGCATCTGTTGTGATGACATACTGTGTCATTACGAAAGATTTTTTCAGGATAGAGCGTTTATATTACCTGGTTGCAACATTGCTTAAAGAAGATCCGTTAGTGACAACAGAGGCTCGTGAGATTGTGATTTCCCGCCTACCCGAGTTGGAAGGAAATTTGGACAGAATAGAGCAATATATTTTCGACAGCGACGATTACAGAGATTTCTACTCTCTTAGCATTGAAGAGCAAAAATCTTACTTTGTTGATATGGCTAAAAATCTGGGGATGGACCCTGATGACCCAGAAAGTGAGTTTGGCCATATTGTTGAAATGGCGTTAAAAAACTATGACCCTACAGATATTATGAAAAATTGTGAGAGCTTGTTTGTTCACTATCGTCCAGGTGGGATAATAGCTCAATCGCTTAGGATGCACTCTGCTGGAGGAATGCACCTTCTATTGTGCTTAAAACACGGATATGCCCAAGGCACTGGAAATTTATTAACGCAACTCTATGACAACTCTGGTGGCCCTGACTTAGGACATAGTTTTAAGCAACAAAATTGCGATAAATGTCCTGACTGCAATCCGAGGAAGGAGGATTGGGCATGGAGTCTAAAGTGGTATAATAATGCGGTAGAAGAAAATAGAGAGTTTCTAAATAAATATAAATTTTAAGCAGCATGAGTAAGTACATAAAAAAATTGCTACACTTGAAAAACTTTTCTCGCTACGCTCTAAGTTTTACGGAGAGCAAGGCGTTAAAATTGTAAAAAGTCAGAGTTTTTAAGAAATTGCAGAGCGATAGATATGTCTATGAAAAGACTGTATTGTCTCTGAAAACCCCATGAGCACTGGCGTTTCTATTGTTGGGGATTTGGTTCACTCTAATTTTATCGGTCCCGGATGGCCACTTCAAAATCCCCCACCCGTCGCCTCATCATCGGGTAATTTTTCGATATACCCCATGGATTCGACAAATGGATGAGATTTTTTCAGAAATGCTCGGAAAATGCCTGCGCCGTGGGGATGTGTACTTGATCTGTTATTGGTGAGGGACTCTGAACCTCAAATAGTCCGGCTCAATACCATTATTGTTGTTTACACAAATTCGATACATTGATATTAATTTGCAAATCAAAATTTTTAATCGTTGTAGATCGGATTACATTCCAAATTACATGATATACAGATCTGCACAACAACCGGACTAAAAGAGACTCTTTTTATATCTATGACGTACTCAAAACCGATTCAAAAAATTCTTCAAATTGGCGAACCTGAAGACATATATGACTGGCCTGACTATCTGAAATATGGCTTCAATAACACTCATGTACGGGAACTCATTGAACTTCTATCAAGTAATGATTTATGGTCACATAAGGATGATAAAGATGCTTGGGCGGGTGTCCATGCATGGAGAGTTTTAGGACAATTGAAGGCAGAAGAAGCGATCGAGCCATTGTTTAATTTTTTAGATCGAAACAACGATGAATGGAGTCATAATGAAATTCCAATAGTCTTGGAGATGCTTGGTCCTTCCGTGTTCGAGACAAGTAAAGTTATCCTAAAAGATTCTTCTCGAACGGTGTGGGTTAGAGTTGTTGCCGCAGAGGCCATGACTAACATAGCTCAATCTTATCCACAGTATCGAAAAGATTCCATCCATATTTTTGGCGAAGAATTAAAAAATTATAAAACTAATGATATTACATTAAATTCCTTTGTTATTTATGGGCTGGTTCATCTACAATCTCATGAGTATTTAAAAGAAATGAAGGAAGCTTTTGAGGCTCGATGTGTTGATGAAATGATTATGGGAAATTGGGAAGATGTTCAGGATGAGTTAGGGGTATAATATGAATAAGTAATACGTAAGAGGCTACTCCTTTAACTATATACGCCCAGGAGATCTCATATCTGACCGTTCTTCCGCACAGTGTCCGCACAGTGTCCGCACAGGCAAATTTGATTTTCAGTAGAATTTTGAAGGAAAATAAAACCCCACAATCTGTCTATACATAAACGCTATGATGCTTGTTATTGAAGGCGTTGGCTACTTCCATTATTGAATGCCGCTTTATAACTCCCCATTCGCTTATTTTTTTTAGTGTTTTGTTAATTTTTAAAACACAATATATTGTGTTTTAATACTTTTTATCAGAAAAATTATGTCATATTTGGAACCCAAAACCATAATTATTTTATGCAAAAAATAAACCATATAAGAATTGAAAGTTAAAATTAATCAGGATTTTAATTTTTTAGGCAAATAATGACTCCCCATGATTATAAATTGGCTTTTCTGATTTCAAAATAAGCGAATGGGGAGTTATAAGCTCACGCTTTTAGTATTCTCAACGTGCGTGGAGTTTCATATTTACATACGGTTGCTTGGCTGATATTGGAATATATCCTTTTTCTATTTTTTCTAGCGGGATAACATTACAATCTCAGGTTTTAACAGAGAAAAATTACATAATAACTTATTGGCTGGCACACAAATTTAATATGGAGACCATGGTGAGAAAAAACAATAAAGATTCAACATCGTTGTACCAAATCAAAGTTACTTTGGTTGGAAGCAAGCCCCCAATATGGAGAAGATTGATTGTCAAAGACAATGTCCGGTTAGATCAATTACATTCTGTCTTGCAGGTAGCAATGGGATGGTTGAATTACCATTTGCATCTATATAGAGTTGGAAGTTTATATATTGGAATTCCAGACGAGGATTTTGATATTGATGTAACAGATGAGAGGACAGTCTACTTACAGGACATCCTTTCCAATCTAAAAGACAATTTTATTTATGAATATGATTTCGGTGATGGTTGGGAGCACAAAATCGTTCTTGAGAAAATTCTTCCTTTGGATTCTTCTGCATCGCCTGTGGTTATTAAGGGGAAAAAAGCATGTCCTCCAGAGGACTGCGGGGGTATTTGGGGTTACTCCGATTTTTTGGCTGCAATTCAAGATCCGAAACATGAAGAGCATGAGGAAATGATGGAATGGGTTGGAGGGGAATTTGATCCTGATGAATTTAATATGAACCTTATTAACCAAAAACTTAATGATCTTAAATTTTAGACATTCTTCATTATGGGTAGCTAATCGGGATAGGACTCCCCATCTCTGAGGAGCCCTTCCACACCACCCGGCATACGTGATCACGTACCAGGACGGTTCGGCTGATCTTAGAAATTAGTTTCTGGACAAACACTTTTTTCAAGGGAACTGGATATAAAGCTAAGTTTTACAGATTTTTGAGGAAAAGCGGACCCCACAATGTGTCTATTTATGTGGGGTGCAACTCTTACCAGTAAAAGCGTTGACTACTTTTGTTATTGGTGATCTGAAATATCAAATTGGGCAGATTAAACCGAGGGGTTTAAGCTA
Source organism: uncultured Methanomethylovorans sp. (assembly GCA_937968035.1). Lineage (GTDB taxonomy): Archaea > Halobacteriota > Methanosarcinia > Methanosarcinales > Methanosarcinaceae > Methanomethylovorans. Next base: position 51 of record CALBTS010000193.1, on the reverse strand, counting down.
GGGCGTCTAAATTCCATCCAATTTTTTGTCCACTTTTTGGACCTATAGCGC
>CALBTS010000192.1 GCA_937968035.1 uncultured Methanomethylovorans sp. | reverse complement strand
GTAAGGAAGCCGCAAATGAATCAGGATAGTCGCTGGCTGCAATTATGGACAATCTTAAGTATTATAGCCATCTATTAGCATCATTATGAGGCAAATATAGTTGACTTTTATTTATAAATGGCATAACTTTATACCTGTATATGGTTTGATAGGTAATTCAGTGGATTTTTAGTCAATAAATAAGACAATAACCAAAAAAATTGACCTATGGAAAAACAAATGCGGTTCACCTGGTTATGTGTATTGATCTCACTCATCCTTCCAACAGGCTGTACAACTAAAGTCGATCCGGGGGTTGAGCTTCAATATGCAGAGAAGGTATTGCAAAGCTATTTTGATGGCATTTCAGCTTTTGATTACCAGAAAATGCGCGACGCTTGCTCGCCGGATTACCGTCTTTTCGAAGATGGTACAATCTGGACGGTGGAAGATCACATTAACTTCCTCCAACCAATGGAGGGAAAGGGAAACATATCCTACAGTTTTCAAGATGCCAGGAAAACAATTGATGGTAATGTTGCCTGGATCACACATCGCAACATAGCTGAAGCAATAATGCAAGGCAACCCCGTGCATTTTGAATGGATCGAGAGCGCTATTCTGAGGAAAATGGATAGTGGATGGAAAATGGTACTGCTCCACTCTACAACTGTAAAGTCTGCGGAACCACAGTAATCAATGCTTAACTAAATCACATACTATGAAAAGATTACTAGTTTTATTATGCCTGTTCAGCATCGGCTCGAGTGTCGGGTCACAAATACTGCCCACCGAGAAATCAGCTGCACAGGAAAGCCCGGTAATTGCGCTTCCAACCCCCTCATTCGACAGCAATACTTCTGTTGAAAAAGCCCTGTTAACAAGAAGGTCCGAAAGAATATACGAACAGGATGCAATTAAACTCAAGGATCTTTCACAGATATTATGGGCTGCACAGGGTGTTACGATGAAAATCGAAACTGTACCAGGATGGTGGGTAGGTCAGGAATGGCCTGGTGGAATCCGTACTGCCCCTTCTGCAGGAGCTCTCTTCCCTATTGAACTGTACATCGCAGCAGGTAATGTTGAAAATCTTGTTCAGGGTCTATACAAATACGATGCACGGAACCATTCCATTATCAAAATTAATGACAGAGATAAAAGAGAAGAGGTCAGGAAAGCTGCACTTGGACAATCAGCAGTGGCAAACGCTCCTGCATGCATAATTATCGGAGCAAATTTTAGCAGAACAGAAATTAAGTATAAGTCAAGAGCAAGCCAATACGTCTATATCGAGAGTGGAGCGGTATGCCAGAATATTTACCTTCAATGCAATTCTTTAAGCATAGGGACTGTAATGATCGGCGCCATCAAGGAAGATCTGATGAAAGTTGCGCTTGGCATGCCGGATTCTGAAACACCGATCGGTGTTATGCCAATAGGTTACCTGATTTCAAAGGACGAGTAACTGGTTTGTCCGGAAAACAAATCCCGGTTGAAAGAGCAAATATTCATTTACCTCTTTTTTACGTTTCTTTCGGCCGCACTTCTTTCAGATAGAACCCCAGGCCTAAGTGGTTCAACTTTTCTCTTGTAAGATTATGAAACCACGGGTATTAATTCTTTTGTTATTATATCTGGTTCAACAGCACGGGCACCCGTGCTGTTGAGGCAGATTGTTCAGTGCAGAGAGGTCAATCTGGCCACCTGATGCCGGACCCTGACTGAATCCGGGGGTATTCATCATATAAAATATAATTGATTTTGGCTTTTTGCCTGTGTATCTTTGTATTGCCCCCTCTTAGTTAGTAAACACATAACGGAATTCATAATATCCTTAAATTCTAAATACTAACTAAAACCTTGCAGCTATGAAAAAGTCATTCCTATTTCTGACAATTATTGCATTCCTTTTTGTATGCTCAAAAGGAATACAGGCACAGGACAAAGCCAAAGACCTTGACCAGCCTCAACTAATGCAAAAGTATCTGGTCGGCACGTGGCAGATAACCCTTAATGACACTGTATTCGCTGCTACAATGACCCAGGACGGAAATGTATTTCTGGAAACTGATTATATTATTATTGATGGCAAGAATTCACCTTATAGTTACTGGAGTTACAGCTATAAACCTGAGAGAGATAACTTTTATATTTTCGCAGCTAACGTTAACGGAGGTTACTCGACATTAATCGGTTCATTTACTGCCGAAAACAAATGGTGCCAGGAATCATTTGAAGGGTTTAATCGTGACAAATACCGTGGAAAGGATGAATTTGTTTTTTATACGTCCACCAGTGGCACTCTAACTCAATTTAATGCAGATGGAGTAAAAGCTAACGAATTCAAAATGATAAAAGTTGAATAATACGGAATAGCTAAACCCTCGGACTACCGGGGGCCGGCATTTTTTGTTGATCTTCCCGCGAGATGTTTATCCCAACTTTGTGGCTTGTCCGGTGCAGTTTCCCGGCAATTCCGGTCAGGCCACCAGAATT
>CALBTS010000191.1 GCA_937968035.1 uncultured Methanomethylovorans sp. | reverse complement strand
GATCGTATTCGGTGACTGGAGTTCAGACGTGTGCTCTTCCGATCTTGAAGGAGAATTTTCAATTAGATAATAGCTTAAATACTCTTGACGAAAGGATTGATTACATAAACAGATTTCAAAATGAATTCTTGGAGTGCCTAGAGCTTTCAGATTCAGATATGAAGATAATGAGCCAAGAGCTCGAGCTATCAAAGGGATTGGTAGATATTGATGTGACCAAGAAACTAGTTTTAACAAATCATGCGCTACTTAAAGAAGGAGATGAAGCATCTGTTTACACTTTAATCGATCAGGCGGAAGCATATAATATTGTAGATCAGTTTGAATATAGTACTTTAACTCAGTTGTCTGATTTAGCTAGAATGGGATATGAAGGAACCATTTCCGAATACCAATTTGCAAGAGAACTTCAAAATATGAAAAATGATTGGATTTCAATGGGTTATCTTGTGAATGAAAATTGTGGTTACATTAGCGGTTGTGCGATCGCTATTTCAATAGCATCGATGGAATGGTGGAATGAGAATCCAGATGCTGGCATAGTAGTGATTGACAAAGAAAGCAATGTACTTGTTCCTGTCTGGGCAGTATCTGATGCCGTTGGTGCTATCTGGGGAGCGACATCAGGAGCAATTGGATCATACATGATAAATGGTGAAGTAAAATGGGGCTCTGTTGGCTTTGGAGCATTGTCCGGTGCCGTTGCAGGTTCCACAGGAGTGGTGGGAAAGGTCGCAAAATGGATTACTAAAGTGATTAGTTAATTGAATATGAAAACTATTTTACTATTTATTGCCTTTCTGGCTCTTATATGGATACCAGTCCTCTGCAAAGTATATGGTTGGCGAGAGGGATTGATACTGACTATAAGCATAAGCATTGCCAGTTACCTGATTGATAAACTCATTCTTGAAAAGAAGAGGAAGAAGGGTTCTGAATAGATTTATCTGGGTTGTGAGCTGACTGGTGTCAAATCGGATTGAACCGTTATCTCACAACCCTTTTCTCCAGATCCTCTACCTCTCGAAAGGATTACCCTTCGAGAAATCCGGCCTGTAATTTCTATGGCTCTCGAAATCCTGGAACCAACCACGGCTGAAGCCGAAAGCATGAAATGAATCGACAACGGTTTCGTATTCTTCCCGGGTAATGGGACGAGAGAGGGATTTGCGTCCCGACACTTCGTGTGCGGAATTGAGCCTGCTATTGAGTTGCAGGCTCAAATTTGCGATTTGCGATCTGCGATTTTTCTCCCCGTTGCCGGTACCAGGATGAGCAAATGCAGGATTATCAGGAGGATAATACTGAGACATCAGTGAGATATGCAGGTTGGGCGACAGGTTTTCAGAAATTAATCTCAGAACTCCAATGCTGTTATCCACAAACCCGGGCAGTACCAGGTGACGGATAATTATTCCGCGGCGGGCGATGCCCTGATCATCAGTGTGCAAGGTTGTGCCTGCCTGGTGCACCATCTCTTTTATAGACCGCAGAGCATACTGACTGTAGTCCGGCGCCTGGGACAGGGCTACGGCCAGATCATCATCGGAGTATTTGAAGTCGGGAAGCCAAACATCCACAATGCCTTCCAGTGAGCGTATGGTTTCGGGAAGCTCGTATCCGTTGGTATTATAAACTATTGTAGGATTGGATCCGCGCTTCTTCAATTCCTCAACGATGGAAATCATTTGAACCACGAAATGCGTCGGGGATACAAACCCCAGGTTATTCTCCGAAAACGGTAAAAGCTCAATGATTGTATCACAGACCTCCTCAAGGCTCATCACGGTTCCCTGGGTGCCGCGGCACGAAATTTCCCAATTCTGGCAATAAACGCACTGCATGTTGCACGAGAGGAAAAAGACATTCACAATCCCTTTTTCTCCTGAGATCGGCGGCTCCTCGCCGCGATGGAGAACTATTGAGGAGACATGGATCTTGTCGTCCATACGACACCACCCGGGAGACCGGGAGCGGTCTGCATTGCAGCGGCGGGGGCAGTTTTTACAGGGTCTCAAGGTCTGAAGTCTGAAGTCTGAAGGTCTGAAGTCTGAAGGTCTGAAGTCTGAAGGTCTGAAGTCTGAAG
>CALBTS010000190.1 GCA_937968035.1 uncultured Methanomethylovorans sp. | reverse complement strand
GACGGCTTAGATGTGAAAAGTCCATGATGAAAGAAAAACGTATTAGTATTTAAATGTCTTGTCAATCAAATGACAACTAGTATATAAATAAGTTGTCAAACAGATGACAACTAGTATATAAAGCACTTGTCAATCAAATGACAAGCTACATATAAACCCATAGACACAACAGCCTCCCGACCACTTACAGCCTTCTTTAATCAGACTTCCCCTCCACAATAGAGATCTCTTCATCTGTCAGTCCATACAGCTCATACACAAGCCTGTCTATCTCAGCATCCGTTGCATTGATACGGCGATGTATCATCTCTTTCTCACTGCCAAGCTTTGCAGCATCGAGCTTCTTGTGCAGCTCAAGAATCTGTTCGACAAGTGACACCATCCTGTCGTGTCTGGATAAATCTTCGGGATTTGAAGGGTCGATGATGCGGATCGGGAATTCCTTAAAGAACACATAACTTGGTTCAAAGAAACCACCCCTTAACTTAGGCAAAATCATTTCAAACAAGAATAAATTTAACCTGCTATTCAACAGCCCAAGAAGATATTTATCATGTTGGGGGATTATGAAGCACTTTTGGTTTGTATAGAATGATTCATCATCGAAAGTAAATTCTGGCTTTTTGCATATATTTGGATAAATTATTTTTTCGGCTTCAAATTCACCGTAATAATCACATGCTCGTAATTCCCACCAATAGTTGCCCTTATCATATCTTTTCTCTGCATCTGCTTCAAATGGTTTTAAGTGAGCAGCAATTGAAGGATATGTTTTTTCAAGCCATTTCCATTTATTGGAGTATTCTGTTCCTTTTTCATTTGAAATTCCTTTTTCAAACAGGATTAAATAGTTCTTTGGTTTTAGACTGAGGTATTTTTTGACATCCTTACCCTCAATGAATGGTTTTATCACTTCTACACTCTTTGGATCTTCGGCTATCAATCTGTCTTTTGTGGCCTCATCAATAACGAATGCTTTGTTCAGACCGGTCAAAACCCCACGATATATTTTTCCTTCGACATATTCTCCGAGAGGCTTCCCCGACTGCATCAGTTTATCAAGCAGTGATTGGTTCTTTTCGTCTACAAGTGACCAGCCATCGTTACTTAGCGAGTTCCGGTGGATCAAGTGTCCACTTTCTTTGACATATTCTGAGAGATCGGAAAAGTCTAAAGTGTCCACATGTATAGCCTTAAAAGAGTCATGCGGTTCGCCTCTTGCAACTCTCAGAATGCATGGATATGTCGTTGCCTGCTTGAATACAGGCAGATCACCGAAATCAATGATCTCTTCTATCCTTTTATTTTTCAGCCAGCTGCGCAACGGCTTGCCATAGTTGGCACGCATCCATTTATTAGCAACAATGTATGAGAACTGTCCTCCATCTTTCAGAAGAGAGATGCCCTTCTCGATAAAATACGCATACAGGTCAGCTACTCCGTGATATACTTCATAATGGCCATCGAAGTATTCTTTTTGACCTTTCAGCAATTCCTGCCTGACATAAGGCGGATTCCCGATAACTGCATCAAAGCCGCCCTGCTCAAAAACATCCGGGAATTCCTGATCCCAGTCGAATGCATTGATCCTGTAGAACTCATCATCGCTATCGAAGTTCATCTGGACAGAAGAATAGATGTCAGAGCCAATAAGCGAATTACCGCACTTTATGTTCTCATGCAGGGAGGGAAGCACCCTCTCCTGAGTAATGGTAAGCTGTTTTGAGATACGCTCTCCCTTTTCACCTTCCAGCACCTTGAGAAGAAGAGAAAGTTTCGTGACCTCCACAGCCTGCTGGTCAATGTCCACCCCATAAATGTTATTGAGAAGGATGCGTTTCTTCTCATCCGAAGTAAGCCGCCAATCATCCTCGGTCATCTGATAGATAGGGAAATCATAATCACTTCCGGCAGACCGCACCCTCTTCTTTCCCCTCTTGGTCGGAACTGGTTTTGCAGGCAAAAGCCTTTGCACCTCTTTATCAGTAGCCACTTTGCCTTCCTTCATCAACGGCACAAGATGATTCATGTACCAGTCCACATGCCAGTTAAGCAGGTACTGATAAGCACCGATCAAAAAAGAACCTGAGCCACATGCCGGATCAACGATCCTCAGATTTGACACTTCTGAGGGAGTCTTGTTCTCAACAAGCTTTCCAATAGTGTTCTTAACAATATACTCCACGATATACGTAGGAGTATAGTACACACCTCCGGCTTTCTTGACCTCCGGCTTCTCTTCTATCTTCGCCTGATGAGAAGCAGTGAGCCTGATCACTTTTCCCAGGAACTGCTCATACACCTGTCCCAGAATATCAGCCGGGATCACAGAGAACTCATACGGAGATTCAGGATAATACAGCCTTCCGATAATATGCTTCAATGTCTTGTCATCGATCTCAAGAGAAGTTGTCAGGATGTCCGGCTCCTCCATGCCATCCTCGCTTCTGAAATGGAATAGCCCGGAATTGTATTTATCATCTGCATGCAGAAAAAGCTCTATCAGATCTTTGTAAACATCCTTGCCTTCAGCTTTTGATTTAAGCTGACCGTATTCCTCGATCCCCCTGTCCTCACAGATGCGCAAGAAAACGATCCTGTCGATTATTTTCTGCACCGCAAGGTTCAGTTCCCGCACTGAAAGACTGGCATTTCTAAGAGCAAGGTTCTTAGCAAGTTCCTCCCTCCAGCCCTCGATCTCCGCCAGGAATGCATCATCTATGCCTGCCGTACCCTTGCAGCCTTTCTTCTGCACCAGGCTATCTGCAAGGTCATCAAATCTGCCTGTAAAGACAGCCTTTTTTGAATATTTAGATACTATTTCATCCCATTTTGAGAGGTAATCCTTGTAAGTGTAATACTCGATAC
>CALBTS010000189.1 GCA_937968035.1 uncultured Methanomethylovorans sp. | reverse complement strand
GATCGTATTCGGTGACTGGAGTTCAGACGTGTGCTCTTCCGATCTATAGTAAGTAATTGTTCTTTCGTCCTTTAGATCAAATGGTATCTTGGTAGTATTCTCCATAATACTGATGACAGGTTTTCTTGCAGCATGTCTGACTGCTAGTTCATACATCACATTTGGGTTTAGATCAGTTAGATTTGCAATGACTAAATCATCTTCTAATAAATGTACTATAACCTTGTTAGTTATAGAACCTGTTTCAGAAATTTCGTCCGGCGCTATAACTGCATAGTCATAAGCTTCTAGAACAGGTCTTATAATCGTTCGAATTATTCCGTTAGATTTTTTTCTAATTTTACTATCAAATTCACCCATTGGAGTTATAATAAAGCAAGTTTTTTGCTTTTCTTGGTTAACTTCCTGAGGTTGATCACTCTCCTTTGTATGACTTTTGTTTCTCATATATTGTTTCTTTGCTACATTCTTTGATCAAGTAATCTTGCTATAAAGTCAATTTTATCGATATAGCGAATTAATAATTCCCCCAATCCTGAAATTTGTTCATCTTGAATATCACCAGCAGTAACCATTAAGTTTGTTCTTCTGGAATACTCAAGAAGTTCAAAAAGTTTAAAAGCATCATCATAGCCAATCCCATGAATGGTGGCGAAATTCTTTATTTCATACAGTTTGGATGTTGCATCCTTTTCAGTGACAAGATTTAATTCTCTTGGCGGTTGTTCAAAAAGTGTTCCCATGTTTGTTTTATTTGTTAGGTAATAAATTATTCTGATTAAAGTTTAAAAGACCTCAGCCTCACTAGCACTTCAGATACGTTGATCGTATTATCACATTATCTTAGTGATTCAATTCAGAGAAAGAAAGTTATTCTTTATAAACCTTCTTTACTTTTTTGTATTACACTTCTTTAAAAAGCATTATATAAGATATACTCGAGCCCAACTATAATGTCATTATGTTTGAGCCATCGAAACCATTCCATAAATGCTTTTGCTCCTCTATTTTGGTTACATTTAGCACAAGCAGGTACAGTTGTAACCCTATTTTCACATTTATCTCTTAAGTGGTATTGTTGGATATTCTTACTATATCCACAGTAAATACAAACCTCTGCTGTCGTAATGTGAATTCGATGTGCAAATATAAAAAATTTTCTTGACAAATCATATGGCATTTGAGCAAGTCGAAAGTAATTTTTCTTCAGCTCAGGTTCGAATTTATTTTTAAAAAAACAGGATTTCATGTTTTTTAATCTTTTCTCTCCGGAATATTGACATTATTATATTCTGAGTAGATGTAAACATAATTACTTGTAACAGCCATAATTACAATGTAAACAAAGTCCATGAGGAAGTAAAGGATAATTGACCTGTAAAATACAATAGCACATATCTCTCCAAACAGCATGTAACTCCCATTCTTAAAATCTAGAGGATATATATTTGTACTCTGGTTAAAGAAGTCTGTAAAGAATAAGGCAGACAAAAGAACAATTGTTAAAATTGAAATTAGGATTGCATAAGTTGTTAAGGTTGTGAATTGTTTAAAATAATTTTTGGTTTTAATGAGTATAGCCCTTTTTGATTCACTCATGTTTTCAGAACTAAAATCCAAAGATCTGAATTTATCAAAGATGGATATAATCATTGACAGAAATAATCCAATAAAGATGGATAAAGCTGCAATTATGTACCCAATAAAATCAATTTTCATAAAATTTTCAGATGAATATGAAATTATCAAGGACAACAATACAAATACCCATTGTAAAGGTGAGAACCAAAGTTTTGGTTTTCTCTCATTCCCAGCAATGTCTGTATTTTGCCATTTGTGTGCTTCGCGAATGAGCAACACTAAATAACGCTTAACATTCCGTAACTGCATCTCTTCTGTAAACTTCCGGGATTATAGTGTCTTCAAGCAAAGTTAAACAATAATCTTTTAATTCAGCAAAATTAGGTATGCCATTTTCAATATTGACTTTATCTTCCAATGGAATCATCGGCTTAATATCGAAGTCAGTATCTAATTTAAAAAGCGCTTGCTGTCTGTTTCCTGCATTTTTCAAGTAGCCTTTTTTTTCATTATAATCACTAAGTTTTTTCCCATAAAGGTTGCCGTTTTCTATTTTATTTCTCCAATGTCGAAGTCTTCCCTTGTCAATCCCCTTTAAAGCAACAATTTCTACTTTTACAATGAGTTCTTGATTCTCTTCATCATTAAAAGCCTCACCCGGAATATCTCTATCCATATATCTAGTGGTATAGGTGAATCTTTGAACAATACTTGAATTCTTAAATTCCTCCTTCAACAGTTCAGGTACAAATTTTGATATTGTAGGCCTAAAGAAGGTTGGAGTATGCGAAAATAGATTACTTAGAAAATCAGAGAAAATGTCAGTTATTGATTCAGTAGAATAACTATGGACAAGAAGTATGCCAATTTTACAATCAAATGGCGTATATAACAAAAAATAAAACTTATCTAAAATAACATTCTGTGTATCAATAGGCTCTCGTTCTAGCTTGTTTCTTAAAGTAGATTTATTTCTTAAAAGGCCATATTTACCGCCTTCCAATGTTCCATCAATAATTTTTAAATCAGTGTTAATTGAAATTGTAGCCGAATCTCCTTCTGTGGTTAATTCAGTATCATAAGCAGTAAAGGCTTTTTGTTTTTTAATGTTATCAATAAAATCTTCATTGTCTACTGCTCTGATAAATGCATTAAAATATTGAAAGAAAATCTCTGTATTCGTTTTCTCTCTATCAATCCCATATTTCTCGCAAAAGAAATCTCTAAATGTTCTATCAACAAGATCGGAAGAGCGTCGTGTAGGGAAAGAGTGTAGATCTCGGTGGTC
>CALBTS010000188.1 GCA_937968035.1 uncultured Methanomethylovorans sp. | reverse complement strand
GTCGATGTAAGCGATTTCATAATAACTAACATCGATTTTAATGGTGTTTCCCGTCTTGAACTGGCCTTTTGGAACAAGAAACAGGATCAGCAGTTCAAAATAATATATGATTCACAGGATATTCAGATCCTTCACGGGAACAGCGATATCACTGCAGATAAAACCCTGTCGCAATCCATTGAAATGGACAGAGTGGAATCATTGGGGTTAGAGATAAAGAAGTTCCTTGAAATGTCCATAATGTCCCAGCAACTAAGGAGGGTCATGCTCGATGGCAGAGATGCAGTCCGTAACAATGAAGTTTTTGATTGTTTCAAGATCATCATGGAAAGATATGGTGACATTGTTCGTGAATGCACTGACAGAGGACTTGTTAAGAACGAGATAACCATAAAGATCGAACGTACTGATGGCACAAGGACAGAAAAGTACGTAACAAAAGAAGAACTCTTTAACAAACTGGCCGAACTTGGCAGTGAGGGCCTTGAACTGGCAAGCATACTGAACGTCGAGTAAAATGGGTTACTATTCTTTTTTTAATTATTCTTATCGGCATCCGGACCCAATATACTCTATGGTTATGATCGTATCATTATTTGAAATTAAAAAGATCACTTCTGATCCTTGCTATATATTGAAAACATAAAGTGGTTAAGATCATGCAGCGTACAGTAGAAGAGATATGTTCCAAGATCAGTAGAAAAGAAGCTGTGGTCATGACTTCCCACGAAATATGTCAGCTTGTCAGGGAAGGTAAGGACATAGGACTGGAAGATGTGGATGTGGTTACCACAGCCACGCGGGCGATAATGAGCGGTACCTATGCAGTTATGTCATTTCCGATTGAAGCTCCGCAGCAGTTCACAAGGGCGAAAAAGATCTTCCTGAATGGTGTGCCGGCTTTTACAGGTCCCTGTCCTAATGAGAGACTGTGTATACTTGATCTTATGGTCTTTGGAACGTCTCATTCCGGCCTCAGGCCAGACTACGGTGCTGGTCATCTTTTCAGGGACATGGTGCAGCAAAAAGAGATCGAGGTTTCTGTGATCACTGATGAGAATGACACATTCACTGCAGGCATTACTCTGGATGACATGCCCTTTGCCCGCTTATTCGGTACTCGACACTGTTTCAAGAACTATTCTGCATTTGTGAATTGTTCTCCTAGAACTGTGGACAGCATTTTCCACGCTATTGGTTTCTGCCCGGACCTTACAGGAGCTAGTGTATCTGGGTGTGGAGAGATAAACCCTGTTAAGAATGACCCTCTGCTGGAGACCATTGGTATAGGCACCCGTTTTCTCATGAACGGTAGTGAAGGATTTGTTATAGGGAGCGGGACTCGTAGCAGTGCAGCAAAACCGAACCTTGCCGGATTTGCTGATATGCATGGCATGGACCCTCAGCTCATGGGTGGTTTTATCACCAGTGCCGGACCAGAATGCATTGTTTCCTGGGCTATTCCCATACC
>CALBTS010000187.1 GCA_937968035.1 uncultured Methanomethylovorans sp. | reverse complement strand
AGACCTGGAAAGAGCATTGTATCAGGCCAAATCAACACTGTCACTGAAAAAAGCAGCAGAAGTCACTCATAACATGTACCAGATAACGTATACCCTCCCTGCATCCAAACACACAGAAAGTCATCTGCTTAAGATGGATCAAGAGCAGCAAGAACTATACGATATTATCCAAAATAATTTTTAGGGTGTCCCAATGCGGAAAACAGGAAAAAGACCAATGGCCGGCGGAGCCGGTCAGGGATTTTGTTGCTAAGGCACCCCTGATGCGGATCACGCCAGTAATCCGCTAATGCCGCTATCAATAATAATCATATTTTTGTCACCAGTGCAAGCAAGGCATTTGATTAAACCATGACTGATAAACGGGATCTCACAAGAGCACTGGGCCTTGGATATGTCATTATTATTGTCATTTCCAATATACTCGGATCAGGTGTCTTTAAAAAGATCGCCCCCATGGCTGCAGAGTTGCACTCATCCGAATGGATATTGCTGGTATGGCTTGCAGCAGGGATAATAACCCTCTTCGGTGCGCTGAGCAACGGTGAGGTTGCCGGAATGCTTGCAGATACCGGCGGTGAATACGTCTATCTGCGAACCATCTACGGCCGCTTCTTCTCGTTCCTCTACGGATGGTCCCTCTTCACCGTGATCCAGACAGCTGCAATATCAGGCGTGGCTTACGTCTTCACTCAGTCGCTCAACAGCATAATTCCCATCCCGGAGATTCTTCCTTCATTGCATGAATTTTCAATCGGAGGGATCTTTCATCCGTTCCGGGATTTCGGGATAAAGCTTACTACTATCCTGCTGATACTTTTCCTTACATTTCTGAACATGTCCGGTCTGAAAAGCGGGGCATGTGTTAACACGGCCGTTTTGCTTCTGGTCGACGGGGGCCTGCTGGCAATTGTAATAGCAGGACTTACCGGTGGCCATGATTCTTCTTCAGTGACCCGGGCAGTCAGTGAAACGGCAGCCGCCAACACCGTTACCCTCTCATCTTTTTACACTGCAATGCTTGCCGCCTTCTGGGCATACCAGGGATGGGTATCGGTAGGCTTTATTGGAGGGGAGGTAAAGGATCCTCACAGAAACATCCCGAGAGGTATCATCGCCGGTGTCGGCATTGTCATTATCGTCTACCTGGTGGTGAACTATACATTTCTTAACCTGCTATCCATCCATGAGCTTAAGCAGATTAACGATTCCGGCAACCAGATAGCCGGCATAGAGGCTGTCAGAGGTATATGGGGCAACGGTGGAGTGCTGTTCATTTCGGTTCTCATCCTTATCTCCACCCTTGGCTGCACCAATGCAAGCATCCTGACCGGGGCCCGGCCGTATTATGCCATGGCCCGTCAGGGGCTGTTCTTCAGCGGAGCCGGCAGGCTTAACAGCAGGAACGTTCCATCCGCATCTTTGCTCTGGCAGGGAATATGGGCATCGATACTCGTGCTCTCGGGCACGTTTGACCAGCTGACTGACATGCTCATCTTTGCAGTCTATATCTTCTACGGTGCCACTACTGTGGGAGTCTTCGTCCTGAGACGCCGCATGCCCGATGCGCACAGACCTTACAAAACATGGGGATATCCGGTAGTGCCGGCACTCTTTATTCTCTTCTGCCTGGGGCTCTTCATGAATACGATTATTACAAGGCCCCGTGAGGCCGGGATAGGCCTTACTCTTATCATGCTGGGAATACCCGTTTACTTCCTGTTACTAAGAAAAAAGAGGAACAGGGATGATTCCGGGTCGAGGGAGACTCAGAACTGAAGCTTCATCGAGATCCCGCCGTACCTGATACGCAGGTTAAGGCTTGTAAGATCTTTCAGAGGCAGCTGTATAAACGGCTCAAGAAGCAGGTTACTTGTTTTACTGAACGGGAAGGAGTACCCTGCTGAGAAGTTGGCAAGCCCCAGAAGATCGACCCGGTTTAAAAATTCCTGCTCACTTTCAATCCTGGCGGTGGTTGTAACCGACTCGTACGAGGTTGCACCGGTATAGGCGTCGTACAGAGTCTTTGTATAGGTATTGTCAAAGCTGCCAGTCATGCGCTGGTTCAGATAGAACACTGTTGACGCACCGGTACTGACAAACAGGTTCGTACGTGTCCGTTTCCGGATTGAGAAGAGGAAATTTACCGGAATCTCCATTGATACCACATCAATATCTGCTTCATAGGATGTAGTGGTACCGGACAAGCCGTCCAGTTCCGGTGCAGCATAATCCAGAGCCCTGTCTCCACCTGAGATGATGCTTTCAGGTGTGCCTTCCACTCCGTAGCTGTGCCGTGCCATTGCCAGGCCGGGACGAACCGATATCCTGCGTGTGAGCTGCCGCTCCACATAGAATCCTATTGAAACACCCTGGGCAGCGGTTGTCGTATTGTCAATACTGGCCATCATTCCTGAAAAGCCTGTCATGAGGGTTGTTGTCATCTTTTCCCGGGGCAGCACTATATAATCACTCAGCGCCCTTGTGGGTGTCAGGTTCAACCTGACAACATCAGCATCATCAGTCAGCCTTATCTCTGCGGGATCAGCTGCAAGATCCACCCTGGTAAGAAGACCGGCAGGAATGGGTTCTCCGGCAGTATTGACCGCCAGCTCACCAGCCCAAACTTGATCAACATTGCCTGGTACCGTCGCAGCTCGGGGCATTGCTTCGGTTACTACGGGCTTCACTGCAGCGACTTCAGGCTTCGCTGTTGCAACATCAGACTTAACTTTAGCGGCTTCGGGCTTTGCTTCTGCAACTGCAGACGTAACTTCAGTGACTTCAGTCTTTGCCGCAGCCACTTCAAGGCTGACAGCAGATGTGTCATCCTTTCCAGATCGGAAGAGCACACGTCTGAACTCCAGTCACCGAATACGA
>CALBTS010000186.1 GCA_937968035.1 uncultured Methanomethylovorans sp. | reverse complement strand
CTTTTCCGGGTATTCTTAAATAATTTGCGGCAGATTATTTTAAAATCCAATTTGCGATATGCCCCAGACCAAAAGAACTTTAATATATTTTCATCATGTCCCTTTTTATGAGCGAATCTGCAATTTTTGAGATATTTGACGGCCTGCCGCGCCAGGGTCCGGGCAGTAATGAATGCACAGAAAAAGCCTTCAGGTCGATCTCTTCTATTCCGGATGCCAGAATACTTGACATCGGCTGCGGAGTGGGTATGCAGACACTGCATATTGCAAAGATATGCGGCAACTGCCACATAACAGCAACTGATATTTACCAACCCTATCTTGACGATCTGATGCATAAGGCTGCTGCAATGGGACTTGCCGATAGGATATCAACAGTATGTGCCTCTATGGACGATCTGCCTTTTGAAGATGGCGAGTTCGATATAATATGGTCAGAAGGTGCCATCTTTGTTATGGGTTTTGAAAAGGGACTTACCTACTGGCAACGCTTCCTGAAGGATGGGGGGTTCATGGCGCTGACCGAAGCAGCCTGGTTTACCGATAAACCTTCGGCTGAAGTGCTGCAATTCTGGCAGGAATGTTATCCTGCCATAAAGACAATTCCCGGGAATGAGAAGATCATAAAGGCTGCAGGCTACAAGATCATCGACAAGTTCAGATTGCCGGCATCTGCCTGGTGGGATGATTTCTACGTTCATTTTGAGAAAAGGCTTGATGAAATAGAAGGAAAGTTCAAAGGCGATACTGAAGCCGAATCTATAATAGCTTTTTCGAGAAAGGAAATAGAGATATTCCAAAAATATAAGGATGAGTATGGATATGTGTTCTTCATACTCCAGAAAGGAGGATGAAGATACCACAAGGACCCTCAGGAAAAGATCATGGGGGGATGAATTCTCACCCACGAAGGAAACTCCATAGATATTTCTTCTTTTATAACCGAAACAGATGTTTAACAGCAATCCTGCTCAGTTTTCCTGTTTCCAACACCGAGTACAACAATTTTTGTTTCCATTGGTGTTTTCCATCCCATCGGGATAATTTCCTCTTTATTGACATCTATTTGGATGTGATCTGATCCAAGTCCGGCATCTTCCATGTAACTGAGGACAGTGGTTTCCCCAAGGCTGATGGCATAATTCAGTGCTTCCTGGTAATCATGGAAATTGCTTTTCCCACATTCGGAAAATACAAGGAATTCCCAATCCGGAGCTGCCATTGATGCTGGTCTTATCAGCACTTCGAATCTTCGGATACCTTTTGCAGCCAGTGCACCGGCAGCATTCCCTACGCTGGAATATTCCGGAAGGATTATTTCCGCATCCAGTATCTCCTTCATATTTTCCACAAAGGCAGCTGTAGGTCCGCCTATCAGCACAACAGGAACCTCCACCTTGAACTTTGCAGGTGACTGGATATTAAATATTTTCCTTATTTCTTTTTTCTCCACCCCTTCAAGGAAGAATGACATGAGATCACATGCCATGTTCTTTGCAAATTCCGCCTTGATGTGCCTTGCAAATTCATATCTGTCCATGTCCACTAATGAACCAAGCAGATCAGCACCTGTATTTGCAGCTTCGACATTCCTTTCCGTATACTCTCCAAGCACGTGTAAGGCGTCCGTGAGCGTGAACCCGATAGGTTGCAAGAGCCTTTTTTGAATAAGACTATCCAGTACATTGCTGGCAGGATATTGTTTGATCCGGTTGAATATCTCTGTTATCGATGTAGGATGTTTTTTCACGGCATCGAGTATCTTTTGTTCTTCTTCGCTGACATTCAGCACCTCATAGTCTGTCCGCAGGTAGAACTTTGTTGGCTGATAGTTGATACCCAACTGCATTTTAGTGGGCATTGGATTTATCCTGAGATGCTCGAGGAAATCGGGATAAAGCACAGCAGCCCTGCATAGGGGAATAACCCTTCGAGGACCTATATTGATATCTTTGCCTTTGACCCATACATGGCTGTCACCACCCATTGCAGATGTTTCCATCCTGATCGCCTTAACCCTGGTCTTCCACCCACCTACAACAGCGCCGGAATCACTCATATTGGGAACCCCGTTATAGATAACTGAAATATCTGTGCTGGTGCCTCCCACATCTATAACGGCACATGTTTCCTTTTTCGCAAGGAACGAAGCTCCCACAAGACTCCCCGCTGGTCCTGAAAAGATGGACTCGATGGGTTTTTTGAGGGCGCTCTGTATGCCTATGACAGATCCGTCACATTTGAGCATGAATATCTTTGCATTTATCCCCCTTGAAATTATTTCTGTTTCAACGTTCTTCATGAATCTCTCGGTCACAGGTATCAGTTGTGCATTAAGGACGGCTGTAATTGCTCTTTCAAAAGCTCCAAGGTCCTGAGAGAGTTCATAGCTGCAGACCACAGGAAGGCCTGTGAGTTCCATGATAAGTTCCTTGGCCATAAGTTCATGGTCATGGTTTCGGATGCTGAAATATGAGGATATTGCAAAAGCTGAAACCTTATTTTTTACCTCCATAGCAAATTCTCTGATGGAATCAAGGTCCAAACTGTTAGTTTCAACACCATTGTGATCATGACCGCCGCGTACCTGTATAAAATGCCTCGTTGGAAGCTCTTGTCTGATATCGTAGTTCCCAATAAGTATCATGGCAACAGGAAAACCAGTACCTTCCAGTATACTGTTTGTGGAAAGAGTTGTGGATACTGACACAACTTTAACGTCTTTGAGGCATGCGGGGTCCAGTCCGCCAATCGCTCTCTTGATCCCATCCAGCGGGTCCGGATAACTTGTTAACGCTTTATTCGCCTGGATTATCGCATTGTCTTCATCTCTTAGAAGAACAGCATCAGTATACGTCCCTCCTGCATCAATACCAAGACTATAGCTCATTATTACAAACTCCTTTTTTATTCTATAGGTAATGTGCCTAAATCTTGTAAAAACAAACTATATATATTCAGTGGTCCTCTGATTCACGGCGTTAATCCAAAAAC
>CALBTS010000185.1 GCA_937968035.1 uncultured Methanomethylovorans sp. | reverse complement strand
CAGATTTCAAATAGAGAGAGTGTACATTTTTCCCAGACCCTAATTGATCATCTAGGCATACCATCTGTGATCCACATGATGGACGATTGGCCGTCTGTCATCGCCGATAGGAGTATCTCGAGTAAATATTGGAAGAATAAGATTTACAAAGAATTAAAGCAATTAATGAATAAGATTGATCTTCATTTAAGTATTTGCGATGAGATGGCCGCGGAGTATAAAATGAGATATGGACACGAGTTTCACTCATTTCATAATACACTTGATCTCGCTAAATGGACACTCTACGAGAGAAAAGACATTCATCTAAATGATGGGCCAAAAATTTTGCTCTTTTCAGGGCGTATCGGTAGAGGGATAGGGCAATCTTTAATTGAAGTGGCAGCTGCTGTGAAGGAATTAACAATGGAGGGATTAGAAATCAGACTACATATACAATCACCAAGAAGTGATCGAGGAATTATAAATCAACTCAGAAAATTTGAATGTGTTAAAGTCAATCCGCCTATTGAGTACGATAGGCTTCCACAACTGTATTCTACAGCTGACATATTGGTCATTGCCAATGATTTCACTACTAATGCAGTAAGGTTCCTAAAGTATTCCATGCCTACCAAAGTCCCAGAATATATGATCTCTGGCACTCCGATAATTGTCTATGCGTCTTCTGAGACAGCATTATATAAATTCTTTAAAAGAAACAATTGTGGTCATTGCGTAGAAAGACAGAACATAACTCAGATAGCAGATGGTCTCAGATTGCTTTTACAGGACCATAGATATAGTGATAAACTCAGCAGGAATGCTATAGCTTATGCTAATAAACATTTTGATTCAGTAAAAGTTAGGCAAGATTTCCATGGATTACTGATTGAATCATCCATTAAGTTTGGAAGTAGAAACAAATTATTAACTGCAGTTAATGACTTCGAAAGGTCATGATGCAATAAGTATAATAAAGATTAGGATCTAAAATCAAGTCTATTAGTCACATTAGTAAAAATCTTTATTGAATAAAATGACATTTCTAGGCATTATAAAACGTATTGTCACAAGTCCCATTAAAGGATACAGGTACCTATATAATCTAGTCATAATTAGGTTGAACGATGTTGATATAGATAAAGGCTGGCACATTAATGGTTTAATCTTTGTGCGGAATAAAGGTAAGATAACCATTGGTCGGAACTTTGCGGCAAATTCATCAAAGTATATCAATCCAATTGGTGGTGATGGCATACTAAGACTAGTTGTAAGGGAAAAGGGACAATTAATAATTCATAGTAATGTAGGAATTTCAAATTCCACCATTGTATGTTGGAATAGGATTGAGATTGGTAATTATGCGTTTATAGGAGGTGACTGCAAAATATGGGATACAGACTTTCATTCGACAGATCCTATGGATAGACGACATAGAAACAACGCAAATGTAAAAACAGCAAGTGTTATAATTGAAGAATATGCCTTTATCGGAGGTGGATCAATCATCCTCAAGGGAGTAAGAATAGGAAAGAATTCAGTTGTAGCTGCAGGAAGTGTTGTCAGTAAGTCCATTCCGGATAATGAAATTTGGGGCGGCAATCCAGCTAAGTACATTCGTAGACTTTGATTTATTATCTCATTTTGTGGCAAAACATTTTATGATTATAAGATTATTCAAAAATTCCGCGCCTGTGAAGATATTTGTCTCTGTTTTATTCACTTTTTACATCTTTGAACGTTTCCCCAATTTATTATCAACATAATAAATGTACAGTACCTTCATCTATCAAGTTATTGATACAGAATATAGAACATCCTGCAGTCACTAGATTGAGAATGGATAAGAAAGCAAATCATTTTTTAAACAATACTTTATTAATAAAGTAAGCGTTAAACAAAAAAGACTTTTTACCTCAGATGTCGAATTTACCAAGAGTTCTAATTTTCGGGCAACCTTTTAACAGTAAATCCGGGGGTGGTATTACCCTTTCAAATCTTTTCAGAGAATGGGATAAGGACAAAGTAGCAGTTGCAGCCACAGGGCATGTAATGCATAACCTCACTACAGATATCTGTGATACTTATTATCAACTTGGCAGTAATGAATTCATATGGCGTTTCCCTTTCAACTATATTCAACGAAAATTCAAGTCAGGTTTATTAAAACTGGACACCCAGCTACCTATCAATCATGTACGGAGGAAATCAACACTCAGATATATTGCTGTAAATAGATTTTTTTATCCTGTTTTAGAATGGGCAGGGCTACTACATAATGCTGCTAGAATCAGAAATTCCGAGAATTTCAGGCAGTGGTTAAAGAATTATAAACCCGAATTACTTTATTTTCAGGTCTCCTCTTTAGATACGATTGTATTTGCACGGGAACTTAAAGATTATTTGGCCATACCAGCAGTGATTCATATGATGGACGATTGGCCTTCTACTATAGGTAAGAGAGGACCATTCGGGAGGTTCTGGTCCAGGAAGATAGATGGGGAGCTAAGGTTACTATTCGATAAGACGGACCTTTTCCTCAGCATAAGTGAAGCTATGTCTGCTGAATACAAGAGGAAATATTCCAAGGATTTCCTGCCCTTCCATAATCCAATAGATATACACCTTTGGGGAAAGTATAGTAAAAGGGACTATTCCTTTAACGGGGATACAGTCAAAGTACTCTATTCAGGGAGAATCGGCCAAGGTATAAGTAGTTCCCTGTTGGAAATTGCAGCAGCTATTGACAAATTAAACACTGAGGGTCTGACCATCAGGTTTCACATTCAGTCACCCGTTTCGGAGCCCTCTGTTATCCGTCAACTTCTATCCTATAAATGTATTGTGATTAATAAGATCGTAGAATATTCCAAATTGCCTGAAATCTACTCCGGGGCTGATTTATTAGTAATCGCCAATGATTTTGATGAAAAAGCCATTTCATTTCTTAAGTATTCAATGCCTACAAAGGCATCAGAGTACATGATATCTGGTACGCCGGTGTTGGTTTATTCACATGGTGAGACTGCTGTATCAAAATTTTTCATGCAATTTAATTGCGGTTACTGTGTCACAGAACACAATGAAAGCCAGCTAATAACATCGTTAAAACTCTTGGTAAATAATCAGGAATACAGGAAACAACTAGGTGCTACTGCTGTTCGAGTTGCATCAGAACTATTTGATGGTGAACAGAAAAGAAACGAATTCCGAGAATTGTTAATAAGAACATATCAAAGAAATGACAAACAAATTAATTCCGAAAACTGATAAAGGAAATATGCCATCTGTTGAGATATTTTGGACTGGAGGCTTTGATTCTAGTTTCCGTATTATCCAACTTTCCAGATTTAATGTCCGTGTACAGCCATATTATATTACTGATTATAAGTACAGGCATTCGATAGAAAATGAGCTTAATGCGATTAAGTTAATCACAGAGGATATAATTAATAACCCTCAAACAAGGTTCATCCTGGATCCGCTTATAATAGTTGATGCAGAAAGCATTAAAACGAATAATGAAATATCTGAAGCTCAGGAAAAATTAGCTGAAGAAATAGCACTTGGAAGTCAATATAAGTGGCTTGCAGGATTCGCAAACATACACCCGGGGATTGAGTTAACCATAGAAAAAAATGAAGAAGGTCATATTTTGAAGTATTTTAATAAATCCGGCATCAGAATAAAGGAAACAGTCGGTGATATATCGTATCTAACTGTTGATAAATCCAAATCAACAAAGGAGATGGTCACAATTTTTGGCAATTTTCATTTTCCACATCCTATATGCGAAATGACCAAAGTGGAGATTGTTGATGAATACAAAAAGATGGGTTACGGTGAAACGATGATGAAGACATGGTTCTGCCATAATCCTGTTAAGAATCAGCCTTGTGGTGTTTGTACACCATGTAAACAGGTTATAAGCAAAGGATTATCGTTCAGGATTACTCCTTCAGGTCTAAAAAGATATGAAACAGACCGCAAAAATGCTGATAAGATGTGGTTCAAACTCTGGAAAAAAATTCGCTGGAGGATTTGTAAATACTGATTGTTATATAGGGAATTGATAGTGATACCATTGATTCAGAATAATATTACTAAGGATTTGGGATGAAGGGTAGAAATGATAAATATATATTATTAACCTCCAGTAACTTCCCTGAAGGAGGACCTGCCGCTAACTATCTTAACTTATTCTGTCGAGGACTAAGGTTATACAATAAAGATGTCAGGGTATTCCTTCTTAAAGGGCATGCTTTCGGCAGTTTACGATATACTGGACCACGGAAAAATGAAACTCGGGAAGGGATCTCATATACATACCTTGGATTCAGGCAGAGGCCCCAAATGGTTATACTTAAACTCTTCGATCAGGCTTTAAGTTTATTGAGGTTGATTTTTTTATTATTCAGCATATTAAAAAGTAAAAGATCAACTACCATTTTATTATACAATAGTGATATTTTCTTCAATTTGCCAATTTATTTCATGTCAAGGTTATCACGCGTCAAACTTGTGAAGTTTTCCGCTGAAATAATTGACAAATCGCAATATCGGAATTCATTAGCTGGATGGATCTTACGTGCTTCGCATACCGCTAATTTCAGGTATCTAAGCAGAATTCCAGATAAGTTAATAGTTTTTAGTCATTTTCTTAAGCTCAGATTTATTGAATTGGGATATTCTGAGGAAGAAATCTTAATACAACCTAACTTAACGGATTTCTCGTATTGGGAATCGGCTAATGTTGAGAGGAAATATACTATCGGATATAGTGGTGCCCCTTATATGAAAGATGGACTTTTTGATCTCCTAAAAGCAATTAGTCTTCTTGTCAGAAAAGGCAGAGACGTCTCATTGATCGTTATAGGCGATGCCACTTTTGGGAGGACACTTATACCAGGTTTAAGGGAGGAGTGTTCAAGATTAGGGGTATTAGACAATGTGACATTTACCGGTTTGGTGGATTCATTAATGGTAAAAAAGTATCTTTCTCAATGTACTTGTCTCGCAGTAACTCGCCCTGATACAATCCAAACACGTTCCGGCTTCCCAACTAAACTTGGAGAGTATTTTGCAATGAAAAGGCCCATACTAGCAACTAGATTTGGTGATATGGAGAAGTATTTTTTGGATGGTGTTCACATTTTATTCGCTGAATGCGGTTCCCCGGAATCAATAGGAGAAAAGCTAGAATGGATTATGGACCATGATGAGGAATTAGACGGAATAGTAACAAGAGGCTATAATACAGCTTTGCAGTTACTTGAGTATAAGACAAGCATGAGAAGAATTCTTCGTTTTCTTTCAGAATGAGCAGTTTACTACCAGCAATTTACAGAAACAAATGGCCATTGGGCAAATTCAGATATTATAATGATGTACTCTTATCTAGAGTTGACAAATTGTTAAAATCTAATAAATTGCTTAAGTATTATTTACCGGTAATTCTTTTTCCGACATATTCTACATATGTTATTACACCTAAGGATACTTTTAAAAAACTACGCTGTAAAGACGTAGCTGGAGATTAATCATGTGAAACTGTTGATAGCTGACAAGTAATCATCTAAATAGGATCGCAACAAGGAGATTGGTTTATTTAAATGAAGCAAATAATTATATTGACAGACGAGTTGGATGCCTTCCTTGTCTCCAAAGCCGATTTCAGGAATTTTACCTCAATGGATGTTCTGAAAATAAGCAAATGGTTCAGGGAGAGGGACTACGATGTAAGAGTGTGCAAATTCAGTGAGCTGGATCTGTCCGTTAACTATCAGGACTTCTATTTCTTATATCAGACATCTGAAGCACCTGGTGCCTTTTACAAGAGGTACGTTGAAGACCTTGTCTATTTTCTGGAGAAACAGGGGGCTGTCATGATGCCATGTCATGAATACCTTAAAGCTCACCACAACAAGGTATTCATGGAATTCATGAGGATGAGATTTGATGATGACGCTCTGAAAACAATTAAAAGCACCTGTTACGGATCGTGGGTGGATGCACTGACATATGACAAGGGTTTTCCGGCCGTTATAAAACATGCTTCAAGCTCAGCGGGTGCCGGTGTATACCTGGCGCACAACAGGAAAGAGTACAAAAAATATATAGAAAAAGCAGGACGTACCATAATTGCCTCCGGACTGAGAGATCTGGTAATAACCTCCTTCAAAAACCTTGTTAAGAAGACTATCAAGTTCCTTTACCCTTCACGAAAAGGTTATGTGCAGCTGGATACTTCTCCTGTCAGCAGTGCCCTCGTGGTGCAGAATTTTATCCCCGGGCTCAGTGGTGACTACAAAGTACTCTATTTTGGAGGCAGGTTCTACTGCATGTACAGAAAAAACCGGAGGAACGATTTCAGAGCCAGCGGCAGCGGCATGTTTTTTCAGGTTCCGGACAATGAATTGGAAGGTGTTCTTGATTTTGCACGCAAGCTTACACTTGAAATAGACTTTCCTATAATTGGTATGGACATTGGATTTGACGGTAAATCTTATCATCTCATAGAATTCCAGATGATTGATATCGGCACATCGGCTCTTCAGAGATCAAAATTCTGGCACGAATATCAGAGCGGGAAGTGGGTAAAGTTCGAGGGTAATTCCTGCCTGGAGGAAG
>CALBTS010000184.1 GCA_937968035.1 uncultured Methanomethylovorans sp. | reverse complement strand
CAATAAGACCGTCTCTTGTCTTTCCCTCTGTGCACTCTGTGGTAAAATAAGTATTGAGATCTAAGTTATTTTACGATATCAATCAACCACATAGGTCACAGAGGACACGGAGAAGGTTCTTGCATGGTACTCCGTGTACCTGTGGTTGAATTGTTGTTGCAGATCAGCAGGCATTTCTTCTAAGCAATGAACCACTAAGTTCACTGAGATAATCCTATCTTTACATCTGCGTACTCTGTTGCAAAATTATCTGAGATGATCTGATGAATGTGATTCAAAGCCGGAGAAACAAGTGAGTGAGAATGCAGATAGTTTGTCGGTCTTAGTATCAAGTTGGTATAGAAGCATCAAAAGTCACTTTATAGATCTGCTTCGGTTCAAAAATACAAACGGGTATGTTTATAGTTCAAGTTCATTGATTAGTTCTGTAGTAGAATAAACTTTTACAGCATCTTGCTCCTTAAGGACCTTATCATTTGACCAGACACCACATTTAAGCTTTAAGGCCAGTGCAATATATTCAGTGTCTTTTGGATCAGGAGTGATCTGAGCAGCTCTTTTCAGCTGACCTTTGAATTCCTCATAAGGAATGAACTCTATCCTTGATGAAACAAATGAAAGAAATACCTGAAAATCCTCTTCTTTTAATCCTGATTTGCGTAAGATCAGGTCTTTGTATTTCCCGACTTCCTCAAGTAAAAATTCAGGTGCGAACAACTTAAAATGGTCATTGAAGATAAGTGCAAATGTCTTCCCTTCCGTTGCTATTAGTGCTGACAGGATAATATTTGCATCAATGACAAACTCCATTTATACACCCAGATCTTTGTATCGCTGATGTAGAGACTCATTGATCTGCTTTCCGAGTTCAAGTGCATCTTCTTGTGACAACTGTGACCTGGAAGTTATAGCACGAAGCATCCTGAGCTGATTGATCTTTATTCTGATAGCCTCTCTTGCAACCTCTGACCAGTTTATTTCCTTTGAGATATCCATCTCTGTCATCAGATCATCAGGAATAGATAGAGTTATTGTCGCCATGTTCTCACAGATGTTAATTCTATATTACTAAATGTGGTCAATTATTTAAAGGTGATTATCTGGCCACTGTTATACTATGTTGCACCTGTACATTTTGTGCGGTGTATGCTCTATGCACTCTCTGTGTACCCTGTGGTTGAATTGTTGTTGCAGATCTCAGGGTTTTGTATGTGCCATCAAAACAACACACCGCCGCAGTCGGCGCTGTTAATCTTCACATCCATCATATGTTCCACGTCCTCCATATCAAATACAAAACAGTCCATGTTCTCTTTTCCCTCAATCTTTTTGGCTATAAGACAATAGTTCTCATTCCATGTGCCACTGACCTTTTTAGACTTCTCCTTAAGGTCTGCGACTATACCCCAAGCCTCTTTTTCAGAGAGGTACTTCCACTTCACCTCGCAGAACAAGGCATTACGGCTGGTCTTATCAAAAGCGATAAGATCGATCTCGGTATCTTTTTTCCACCATTTACCAATGTGTGTGAACCTGAAAGGCAGTTCTTCCTGTTTGTTGAGCGATATGAGCAGTTCTTTTGCCACATCTTCAAAAGCATACCCGAAATAAGTGTTTATATCTTTCTTAACTATAATTTCTGCCAGATCCGGGTCTATTTCAAAGGTACCGTAGTATTTGTAGATGAATTTGAACCAGAACCTGAAGAAATTGTCATGCAGGAAATACCTGGAGTTCCTGGACCCACCCTGTACCACAGGCTCTTCTTTTTTAACTATCTCGTACTTGTGTACAAGTTCATTCAGGTACTTTGCAACAGTTCCCGGAGGCATTGCCGTATAATCCGCAATATGCGCAGGGATCACTTTACCTGAAGCAATGGCTTCAAGAATGGAAAAATACCCTTTGTGCTCTGATCCGAATTCCAGGACAAGTATATTCTTTGCTTCTTCCATAAGCATCTGAGTATCCACAAAGAGCTTTTTGAACACCTGCATTGCATGGGGTTCACTGAACTGCCCTGCCAGTAACAGGTATTTTGGTATCCCGCCAAGCATGAAATAAGTTTTCATCGCCTCTTCTAACTGGAAATGTTTGATGCCGTTCAGGAATGCATAACTATCTGCAAAAGTGAACGGCTTTATATTGAATAGATAAGTGGCTCTTCCGAACAGCGGTTCTTTGCTCTCTTCAAATATTTTCTTCATCATACCTACAAAAGAGCCTATCACTATGATCATGTGCTTACTTTCACGATGATGGGCATCCCAATGCTTCTGGAATTTCGAAAAGAACCGGGGATCTACCCTGGCAAAGTTCTGGAACTCATCGAGTACTACCACTAATTTATCCTTGATGTTAAAGAGAACAGTAAAAAAATCATCAAAACTATCCAGACGAGGTCTGATACCTGTTATAGTTTCAAGTTCTATTTCGAGGTCACGTAATAGTAGTTCTTCGCTTTTTATCTCAACAAAAAGGTACAGACTTTTTTTATTTCTGACAAACTCCTTACTGAGCTCGGTCTTCCCCACGCGTCTTCGCCCGTAGAACACGACCAGGGACGAAGAAGGAGCACTGTACATTTCTTCAAGCTGAGATAACTCTCTCACTCGGTCAAAAAATATTACCATACAGTAAGTTACTGGATAGTAAGTATTTATGCCTTGTGTTCAGTTATGACCATGGCTATCATTGACATCCATTCTCTGTTCTTTAACCTAAAACACCTCAAGACCTTTTGTGGCCTTCAGGTACGTGCTGACATCCTTAGTATACATCGTATTTTGGATCAAAGCAACACACCGCCGCAGGCGGCGCAGTCCATGTAAAATGGACTTTCATCTTTTAACTCGTTTACGATAAAAATTATCGACCATGTCCGTTTCTTACTTGCGTTGATCGAGCTATCTGGTAACTTTTGCAAAAGTAAGTAGGAGAAATCCTTTTTTAGCTGCAACTTTCAGTTTCTGCTTCGCTCAGGCTCAATTCTCCGGCAGCAAGAGGATGCACCAGCAAGGTAGAATCATGGAATT
>CALBTS010000183.1 GCA_937968035.1 uncultured Methanomethylovorans sp. | reverse complement strand
GCTCTGTGACCTTCTACCGTATTCTCGGGTAAATGAGAATCAGAAGAAGGCAATCGATAACTACTATACTCAGGATCTGATTCGCAACCACAATTTGACCCCTGCCACAATTCCAGTATTCGACAAAAAAGAATTGAATTCTCCTTCTAGGAGAGAGGAAATTCTTCATGAGCTTGAGGATTCCAAGGCTGACACCTTAATTCCTCTGGGAGACCTCCCAATTTATTGGTTTTTACGCTTTTTTGACAAGAGATATTTAAGGCTTGCACAGTTTGGCAAAACACCAGACTCTTATGGGAAAGTCAATCCAATAAATATCAACGGCAAATCTTACAAGGTCATCCCACTCTGCCATCCCAGACAAGCCGATAGACTCGGATCCTCAGATTCAAAATGGAACAGTTTACATAATCAATGGATTCGTAAATTGGCTGAAGAAAAAATCAATTAAACTGATTTACACATATTCCAAGTGCGTTATGTATTTTAATTAAATCTTAGGTAATCAGTATGCTTACAACCTCAAATCAGTTAAAAGATGGTTATAAAAGATAATAGAGTTAAAACCCCACATGGAAATACAATTCTATGGAAATATATGAGTCTTGAAAAATTCATTGATCTTCTGATATCGAACGAACTGTACTTTACTAACGCATCAAAACTTACCGATAAGTACGAAGGCATGATACCTCTAAAATCCTATGATTCATATAGAAAAGAGTTAATTCAACAGAATCTTTCAGAGGAAGAAATTCAGGAAAGGATATCTGTTCTTACTTACTCTGCTCAGACATTCAGGGACTTAACTCTAGTGAGCTGTTGGACTATGAATCGATTTGAGTCTTATGCTCTATGGAAAATCTATCTCAGCGGATCGAAAGGGGGTGTGGCTATCCGAACTACAGCTAGTAAGATAAAAGAGGCTATAAAAAACGGAGGAGAAACATATGATGAAGATATTTTCTTTGGGATCATTGAGTATTCAGACTTTCTAGAGGATCCTAACAGTAGGTTTCAATGGATCACTAGAAAAACCAGGTTCTATGATTATGAAAAGGAAGCTCGTCTATTTATTTTTCATTACCCCAAGTCAGAAGGGGGGGGTAATCCTCCATATAAAATTTCCAATGGAAGACGATTTAAAGTTGACCTGAACCTGCTCCTTGACAAAATCTATCTTTCTCCATTTACTGCAGAGTGGTTTGCGAAATCTTTCAACGAGGCGATTGAAAGATTAAGACCAGACCTAGTTGAAAGAATCCAACAATCTGAAATATTGGATGATTAATCTCACATTCTTGATTGGCAATGAACTGGAAAGTAAGCATCCGGCCTGACGCGTATTTTGCTAACGGAAGGATCCGATTATCTTCCCCGGCAAAAAATCAATGTTAA
>CALBTS010000182.1 GCA_937968035.1 uncultured Methanomethylovorans sp. | reverse complement strand
ACTTTTACCATACAGAATAGAACTTGCAGGCTTATAATGCTTTCCGATTTTGTTTCTTTTGAAGGGCCAATGAAGCAAAAGTAAATAAAGAAGATGCAAAGTAATTCACTTCTTGCTCCCGGCTATACTGATCAGACCACCTGCAGGATTTGCAGCTTCATATGACACATTCCCTTTCTCCAGGTTGCTACGGATGGCAGAATCAATAATACAGATCAGATCCGATCTACTCACCTGAGTAACCGCTGAAAGGAACTTTAACTGTTCATGGTCCTGCCCCGGACTTTCAAATATCTCTACCAGAGGCTGTCCCTGAGAAGATGTCAGGCTCCCCTTTACCAGATCCTTTCCTAAACTCAGGGAGATCTTCACATGACCTATAAATGCAGGATTGATCAACTCGATCTTTTCCTTTACTTCTTCCAGCACTTTAAGGATCATGGCTGCCACATCGTTCCTGTCAAGCCCATGAGTATCAATGGAATATTTACCCGAATAACTGGATACCTGGGAAAGCTCGATGGAATTCCTGTTCTCACCAGCATGACGGGCAGTGCCTTCTCCTGCCAGCAGGTCTATGAACCTCATGAACTGTGCATCTGCCCGCCTGGCAGAGAACTCAACAATAAGCGCATCCGGATTGAGATCCATGAGCCTTCCTGTTACACTGACCAGAGTTTCCCTGTCCACAAGATCGATCTTGTTCACACATAGGACCTCAGCTTCTTCGATCTGTGTCGTGATGAACTTCGGTACCTGGGAAAGCTCCACATCAAACCTGCTGGCATCCACAATAGTGACCACAGGAGCGAACGAAAGGTCAGGCAATCCCATCAGAGCCACATGCTCCTTTATCTGCAAGGGAAGAGCAATGCCTGTGGGCTCAATGATCAGCACGTCCGGATCATACTCCTCTTCCAGGGTCTGCAATGTGTACTCCATGCTGATCCTGAGTGTACAGCAGATGCATCCGCTTGTAAGTTCCTTTGCAATAAGTCCTGAACCTGACAAAGTCTCTCCATCTACCCCCACTTCTCCGATCTCGTTCACTATAATAGCAACCCTGTGGCCTTTTTCCACCATATGCCTCCCAAGGCTGAGCAATGTTGTAGTCTTTCCGCTTCCGAGAAATCCACCAATGATTATCACTTTCATTTAGAACACCTTTG
>CALBTS010000181.1 GCA_937968035.1 uncultured Methanomethylovorans sp. | reverse complement strand
CATGTTTTTTTTCAGAAGAGAGGAAGTGGTTTGATCATCATATATTGAACAGTTTTATTGTTATCTTTGTGTACACTTAAGTGATACAGGAAGAAATTGCAATGAATTGAACATCTCTGAAATTATTACAAAGCTAACTTTGTTTTCTAAAATGAGTAGTAATACGTTAGAGCTTTAAATCACGTTTTTAGGCAATGTCATCTCAAAATTTACGCATATGTTTATTTCTATAATATTAACTAGAAAATACATTGTACTATTTTTTATGGTTTTACTTTTATACTTTCTCTAATTAATTCGAAAAGTCTATATACTAGCTATACATCAAAAGTTGTTATACAATCATAAAAATGAATACACACAGCATATATTAGGTGGGTGGTACTATAATTTCCTCTAATCGTCGGTATTTTTCAAAGATCATGGTTATCTGGTTCGCTGTTCTGGTAATGGCCAGCCTGGTTGTTGGCTTGCATGACGCAGCTGCTCCGGTATCGGTATCGGTGTTCCCTCAGGTGCCTGCTGAAGGTGAGCCTCTTTTAGTTACATTCAATCTGAATAACCCCTCTGTTCAGGACACTTCAGCAGATTATCAGCTATATGCAAACGGCGACCTTGTAATGCAAGGTGCGACTGAACTATCTCCTCTGTCAAGTAAGAAGTACCAGTATACATATGAGAACCCATTGGAAATGGGTGAACAGGTTACCTTTGTAGTAAGGTCGACAGTAGACGGATCAGAACATGAGGAATATGTTTCACTGCCCGCATACCCACCACAGGTCTGGAGCAGTTTTGTGAGCTTTGCAACATTCTCAACGTCAGTTATGAGTTACATGACCACGATGGCCTATTATGACCAGGCTTTCGGGGACAGTTCAGTTCTCAATGTAAGTGTGATCTTCTCAATAGTCCTGATCGGATTGCTGATATACCTTGAGCTGACGGAACCATCTCTGTCTGAGAAGTCTTTCAAGTTCATAGGCAATTTAAGGATCAGGTTCAGCAGATTGTCAGGCGTATTATTCGTAATATTCGTTGGAATGGTGTTCACTCAGATCGCTTTGATCATTGGAAAGGTGGGATGAAAAATGAGGATTTTAAGGTTTGGTTTATTGTTGCTTATCGCCTTTGTAGGATTAGCTTCGCTGGCAGTTGCTGCAGATCCAGTGTATACGCATAGTTTTGAAGACAGGGCAGGTAGTGATGATCAACCATTTGCTTTCGATTCACAGATCTCCGATACAGTTACGGTTGATCCTCTAACTGGCACATCAATGGCCTTCTCATGGTATGCACCTCCTCCGGCAAGTAATCTCGTACTCTATAGTACAACAACTGTATTTGATGATCAGTATTATAATGTTCTGCCCAGAGCCAATAAAGCGGGTACCTGGCAAGTTGCGGTTGTGGAATTCCCTACATACAAAGGTAATACGGCAACATTCACAGTTTCTGAAGCTCCAGAGTTTATATATGGTTCATTCATCTCACTGTTTTTAGTGGGTGGTTTGTACCTAATACTACGCCGAAATCTGGTAGGTTCTTTTAATGTCAACAGATAAGTTAAAAGCAATCTACATTGCATCTCTGGTGGTTCTTGCAGCTTTGCTTGTATTCTTTGCACAAGGAGTATTTACAGGATTGTTTGAGGATTTTGGCGAACCGGTGATCGAAATAAATAGGGTTGACCTGTATAATGATTTCTTAGGTAATTATTCAAAGATATCTGTTAAAATTGCAAACAATGATACAGTCAACCACAGTTTTTCTATTCAGACATTTAATGATGATAAACTCAAAGATATCTTCAATATTACTGTCATAAATGGAGAAACATTTACATATCAAACAGATGTGCTTTCTGATAAAATACCTATTACACGGAATGAGACGATTAATTCTACACTAAGGGTTGCAAAATTTGTGGTATATATGGACAATCAATCCAAGCCCTATGAGGAAGCGAGTTTTGTGTTCAGAGAATAAGATCTAATAGAAATTCTTGTTTTTTCTGATATGAAATGTATTGTGAATGCCTCTTTTGTCTCAACATCTAAAAACGAGGATTAAGTGTCCATGAAAAAAAACTTAATTTGGTTTATTATTTCAGTAGCCATTATAGCTGGAGGTTATTTTGGATCTCTCTACTTTCAAAATCAAATTTTTATTCCATATGAGTTCAGTGCCCATCCTCTTGTAATCTTGTTGCTATGTGTTGCTGTCGGATGGTTGAAGAGAGATTCAATCCAAAAAGAAATGAATCACCAGACCATGCTTGCAGAACCGATTTATATTTCTGTAGGTTTGCTGGTTATATTTATTTCTTTGTTAATGCCCTTGTCCACAAATCCGGTTTTTGTTTTATTTAAGTTTCTCTTAACTTTTGTGGGCTTGTTCTTTGTTTTCTTCGGAGCGGCTGCATATCTACCTTCGCTGCTGCTTTTCGTGTATGGTTTTTCAGTGTCTTTTCCGATACTTCTGAATGAATTCTTCGGTACACAATATTCACTTATTACAACCAGTCTGGTTGCCCATACTACAGGTTTGTTTTATCCCGTAGATTTTAATGGACAGACCATAAGCACTATTAGTTCTTCAGGTGTGCAAAGTATGATCTATATCGATGCAGAGTGCTCGGGTAGTGCCTCTTTGGCGATATTCCTTACAGTCTTTGCCCTTATGATGATCGATATCAAGCCAAGGAACGATCGCATATTGCCATTGTTCCTGTTTGGGATAATAGGGACTTCTTTGCAGAACATCCTGCGTCTTGTAGTGTTGCTGGCCACGAACTATCATTTTGGATCGAATGCCATGTGGCTCATGCATTCTTATGCGGGTTATATCCTGTTTCCGGTGTGGTTTGCAATCTTTATCTATGTATATCTGAAAGTAGGGATCGAAAAACCTCAG
>CALBTS010000180.1 GCA_937968035.1 uncultured Methanomethylovorans sp. | reverse complement strand
TTCTTCCTGTAATCAGACTCTGTGACATTGACCTGTGACTCTATGAGCCTCATCCTTTGCTCTATAGCTGCTTTGTTACCCTTGCCTTCCACTATGGTGGTCTTATTCTTGTCAACTGTGATCTTCCTTGCATTGCCCAGCATCACACTGGTAAAGTCCTCAAGCTTCATGCCTTTGTCTTCACTGATGACAGTACCGCCTGTTAGCACAGCTATATCCTCAAGCATGTCCTTCTGGTCATCACCAAAGCCTGGTGCTTTTACAGCACATACTTTCAAAGCACCGCGGATGATGTTCAATATGATGCCCGCCTGTGCATCACCTTCTACATCTTTCGCCACTATCAGCAACGATCTGCCTTCCTTTGCAACCTTTTCCAGCACAGGTATGACCTGGTTCATTGTGCTTATGGTCCTGTCAGTGATGAGGATGTATGGCTCGTCGAACTCACATGTCAGTTTTTCATGGTCAGTAGCCATGTAAGGTGATACAAAACCCCTTTCGAACTGCATACCTTCCACTACTTCAAGGCTGGTTTCCATGGTCTTGGAATCCTCCACAGTAATAACGCCGTTGTATCCGACCTTTTCCATGGATCCTGCTATAAGGCCGCCTATCTCTTCATCATTGTTGGCCGATATCGTGGCAACCTGGATGATCTTGTCCTTGTCCTTTACATCCTGGCTCTGTTCTTTGATGTGCTTTACAACCGCTTCGGTAGCCCTTTCTATGCCTTTCTTGACCTCGATGGGATTTGCTCCTGCAGTGATGTTCCTTATACCTTCGGTGATAAGTGACTGGGCCAGCAGGGTTGCAGTGGTGGTACCATCACCTGTGGTATCCTGGGTCCTGGATGCCACTTCTTTGACCAGTTTAGCGCCTATGTTCTCGAACTTGTCTTTCAGTTCGATCTCTTTTGCAATGGTTACACCGTCATTTGTTACTACAGGGCTTGAAGGTTTATCCAGCACAACATTGCGTCCTTTTGGGCCTAATGTGATCTTCACTGTATTAGCTACCTTATCAACACCATTCAACAATGATCTGCGTGCATTCTCATGGAATGTGATCTGTTTGGAAGTCATTTCTACACCTCATTTTCCATTTATGATATTTCTTATTCTGTAATGCTTGTTTTCTCTTATTTCTCAATTACTGCAAGCAGATCCTTAAAGTCAACGAACACATGCAGTTCGCCGTCTATATCTATTTCATCGCTCTTGTAACCACCATATATCACGTGGTCCCCTTTTTTCACAGGCAGTTCACGTCCATCCTCAAACGTGCCTACAGCCACAACAATGCCTTCTTTCTTTTCTTCTTTGGCTGAATCTGGCAGGTAAATGCCGCTATCGGTCTTCTCGGCCTGTTTGACCACTTTTATTAATATTCTCTCTCCAATCGGTTTGATGATCATTGCTGATATCCTCCAAATGAAACTATGCCAGCTTTCTGGCCGGCTTACATGCATCTATATCGTCAATCCAATATATAAACATTGTGTGTTTTTAATTAATCTTTTCCATTATATCGAAATGATATATACAAAAAATAGTAACATTTATATAAGTTATGTAAGATAGACAATATCCATGACACAGCAGAACCAGCAGATAGTTCTGATAAGCCTTGAAAAACCCAGGGACAAGAACCTTGAGGGTGATATCAGATGGCTGTGTGACAGCTTCGGGCTTTCATCCGGCCGGGACACTGAGAACATGTCCACCAGGATAGTAATGGATATGCTACGGATGCTGGCTGAGGAAGACAGGGTAACCTCAGAGTCTATAGCCGATAACCTTGATGTACGGCTGGCGCGTGTCAACCATCATCTGCGCAACCTTATAGATTCAGGGATGATCTACAGAAGAAAAAGGTTGCTCTACTTGCGTGGAGGAAGTCTCAAAGCCGCAGTTCAGGAAATGAGGAAGGATTCAGAGCGCATTTTCGATGAACTGGAAGTCATGGCCGAAGAGATCGACAGGAAAATGGGCCTGAAGAACAGGTAACTGCACAGATCAATCTCTTTTGTCACTTTTCAACATCGTGTACCCAGAAGTCGCCTTCCAGCGTCAGCTCTTTCTTCCATACAGGCACTTCTGATTTTAACAGTTCCAGGGCATCAGTAAGGGCTATGAACAGTTCCTGTCTGTGGGCAGCGGCAACAACTATGTAGACGATATCCTCTCCCGGCCTGATAGTGCCTGTACGGTGGTGCATTCTTACGTCCAGCACTCCTTCTCTTTGCATAAGGTCTTGACAGATCTTTTGCATTGCCTCTTCAGCAATCTTCTCGTATTTCTCAAAATGCAATGCCTTTGTTTCCACACCTTCGGAAAATTGTCTGACGATGCCGGTAAATGTGCCGATGCCCCCTGCATGTTTCATTCGTGGGTCCTGCTTTACCTGTTCGATGAGCAGGCCGAGGGTGATCCAGTCATCCTGCTGCATCACGAGCTCAGCAAGGGTATCAATATCCCAGTCTCCTCTTGCTGGCAGTCTTGCAACAATATTTTGTACATCGTCGATATTGTCAAGCTCTCCGAGAACGATCTTTGGCAGGCTGCTTTTCTTAGAGCCTTCAACTACAGCGAAATCCATGCCGCTGTCTGCCAGGGCATCAAGAGCTTTGCTGAGGGAAGGGTTGCGTCTCACAAGCACAAGTTCGCTATCTGTTATTGCTGCCACAGCCTCGGCTCCTGCATCGAAGTGTTTGCCTGTGTCAGTGTTCTCAGGATTGAACCGATGATGGCACATCTGCTTTACAGTACCAACCTTGTCTTTTTTGGAAAGGCTTTCCACAAGCTTTGTGACGAGTGTCGTTTTACCTGTTTTCTTATAACCGACCACGCTGATGACTTTCATGTACAGCCCTATGCAAATCAATGATATAAATAGAACGTAAGGCTGGAAGGTTTTACAGGTAATGGTCTATGACCACTAATAATTATATCATATTTATTTTAAATTAAATAAATATAGAATACTTTATATTGTATCAAGTAATTTTGGAGGTCATGAGCGATTACAGGCTGAGGATGCATGACATTCCTGTTGACGACAGGCCCACTGAGCGCCTGTTGAAATATGGCCCTGAGTCTTTGTCCACTGCCGAGCTTCTGGCTGTGGTCCTCAGGACAGGAACGCAGAAGGAAAATGTGGTAAATATGTGCCAGAGGATCTTTTCCGAGTACAACGTAAAGCAGTTGAGCCAGGCACAGATATCTAAATTGATACAGATCCATGGCATAGGTCCCACTAAAGCTGCCCAGATCGCTGCGGTGTTCGAACTTGCACGCAAGCTGGAGAGGCATGTGGATGAACCCAAGCGTAAGATCCGCTCACCTGCGGATGTATATTCAATGCTGTATCCGTGCATGAGGGAGCAAAAGCGTGAGAAACTCGTGGTGCTTTACCTGGACACAAAGAACCAGGTGCTCAAGGAGGAAGTTGTTTCCATCGGCAGCCTGAATTCCAGTATCGTGCATCCCAGGGAAGTCTTTAAATCTGCGCTCATGGAGTCATCTGCATCAGTTATTATCTCTCATAACCATCCATCCGGTGATCCGACACCCAGCAAGGAGGATATAGCAATTACAGAAAAGCTCATCGAGGGTGGCAAAATACTGGGCATCGATGTGCTGGACCATGTTATCATAGGGGATGGCAGGTATGTCAGCCTCAAGGACGAAGGTCTTGTCGGTTAAAGGAAAACAAAACCTTTAAGGTATTTACTATCAATTAGTGACTCAGATGAAAGATATAGAACTCAATGACCCTTATACAACTCCATATAGGGGTATATATGCAATATGCGATAAAAACAATGAATACGTTGAGATCGTTGAACATTCAAACTGCTATGGCGGTGCTGCATGGTCAAAATTTCATTATTCGCATTCTCCTCTCATTTTAAAGACAAGGTCCATAGGGAACATGATCAGGTACCTTGCAAAAACAGGCACATGCAAACTCGAACTAAAACCTTCAGTTGCAGCTGCTGGCATAGAATCTATTATTGTGGATAAAGATGAGGTCCATATCACATATGCAGGTCTGGGAGGCGGGGGTGTGGGCGCCACTAAGTGCCGGGCCTTTGCACAGGGTGTTCTGCGCTGCGACTACAGTGAATCCGGGGGAGGGCGTGCAGCAAGGGGTACGGTCATCGTTCCCAGAAGGGAGCGGGTGCTCATAGGGATCGATGATACGGACTCCAAGGAAAAGGGGGCCACATGGACCCTTACTCATAATATCGCAAAAGATCTGGATTGTCCGGAGTCTGTCTATCTTTCACATTCCCTTGTCCAGCTTTTCCCGGTCTCTGCAAGAACTCAGAACTGTGTATCCACTGTGCTGGAGTTCGGGTGTGTGGATGCAAGATCGACCAAAGAACTGCTTGAAAGTATTAAGGCAGCGCTTCTGAAATACAGTGTTTCAGATGAGACCGGCATGGTTGTGCTCCGGAATTTCAATGCTCATGAGATATATCCCTATAGCAGGAGATGCCGCACTGGTGAGCTTAGCAGGGAATATGCGGTGCAGTACGCTAACGATAATGGTGTGGAGATATGGATGAACGGCAATGGCGTTATAGGTGCGCTGGCCTCACTTCCATGGTTCTCAAGGCCGGAAGAATCCGTCAGGATGGACGCTGAGATACATGATGCCTGATGATGCAGCGCTTGATACAAAAGCCTTCACTGGTATAGAAGCCCTTTTTCTTTCTTTTATTGACAGCAGGGTACGGCTTGTAACCGGAGTGGCCGGTTATCCCGCAACCGCTTTAATGGAACTGCTGCTCAGGCATCAGCTTGAAGGCTACAAAGCATTCTGGATGACCAATGAAAAGGCAGCCCTTGAAAAAGCTCTGGGAGCATCGGTTACTGGACAGCGTGCCATGGTGATCGTAAAACATGTGGGTATGAACGTGCTCAGCGACCCGCTGATAACATCTGTGTATCATACCATCGGAGCAGGTGTTGTGATAATTGCCGGAGACGATGCCGGGGCAAGAGCCTCCCAGAACGAGCAGGATTCCCGTTTTTATGGTAGTCTTGCAGAGGTAGCTCTGTTCGATCCTGCAACACCCCAGGGAGTATATGATGCAGTTATGCATGCTTTCCAGTTATCAGAACAGGCAAAAGTCCCTGTGATCATTAGAATAACAGACAGGCTGCTCGATAGTAAAGGACACGTTATCAGAAGCCGCCAGAATGAAACAACTGCCACTTTCGGTACGGATATCTGGAAACTTACCACTAAAGGGAAGCACCAGCGATTCCACAGGGAATCTATGCCTTTGCTTGAAAAAGCTGTTCAGACAACTTCTTTGAACAGACTTCATCCAGGAAACAGCATGATGGGCATCATTTCTTCAGGATATCTTTCAGTGCTTGTGGACAAAGCGCTCTCAGAAGCAAGGTGGGCAGGTCATGCGCACCTTGCCCTGCAGATGGTGTCTCCTTTTCCTTTTGACATGGTGCGGCAGTTCATCAGTGAATGCGACAAAGTTCTTGTGGTCGAGGAAACCGAGCCTTACATAGAATCCCATGTTGCCGTAACCGGAAAAGTAAAAGGCAAGATGACAGGGCATATTCCGTATGGGCAGGTGGAGGCAGAGCATATTTGCTATGCGCTGGACCATCTGGGCGAGAGCAGGATGGAGAAGTATACTGAAGTGCAGACTATCAGGAGCAGAGGTTCAAGGCCTTTGTGTCAGGACTGCCCTTTCATGCCTCTTTACAAATGCCTGGCGAACATCGATGTCATGGTGGCCGGGGATATGGGCTGTTCCATACGGGCAGCGCCGGAACCGTTGCAAGTCATTGATACGGGTTTTGCCCTCGGCTCAGCTATATCCACGGCATGTGGCTTTAAGGATAAGGGCATTGCGGTCATAGGTGATTTTGCACTTGCTCATTCAGGTATAGTTGGCCTGATCAATGCTGTGGGGTCAGGGGATGATGTTGTAATCGTTATATTACAGAATCGGGTTGCTGCCATGACGGGCGGACAGGAGGCTCCAGATCTGATGTCTGTTGTAAAGGCACTGGTATCTGATACCATTGTTCTGGAAATGCCTGTCTATACATCTGATACATCAAATGATGCAGAAGATCGACTGAAAGGGCTGCTTCTATCCAAACTGGGTCAAAAGGGAGTTTCTGTGGTATATCTTCTGGGGAAATGCACAAAACGATGAGCGATCAGTAATGAAGGAGGAGGGTGCCCGGTTGTGGTAGGAGGAAGGATTCGGAAAACCCCATATTAAGGCTAGGTTATATTGTAGGCACCCGATTTAATATATCTTAATACAAATATATAAATATACTGTCTCCTTATTTTTAGATGTTTCACTTTTCTATTATTTTCCCTTGTTTGTGATCGGTTCTGCAGCAGTCCAGTATGATTAAATAAGATGGTCCGATATTTGGGCGTATAATTTATTTTTTACATTTAGGTGACCTTTTTGATCGGAATACTTGTCAATGACCGGATAAAAGCAGGTAAACAGGCTGTCAATGAGCTGTACAATGTCGGATACTATGGACGCCCTAAAGGTGATACTTTAGAACTTACGCTCATTGAAGCTGCATATCTGCACTACAAAAAAAAGCTTGAGATCCAGATGGATGACAGATCCCTGTCGTTCAAAGAGTTCTTTACAGAGGCATCAAAAAGACAGCAATATTTTGATCTTAAGTATATTGTCTATAAAGACTTGCGGGAAAGGGGTTTTTATGTCCAGCCTTCTGTGACGGATTTCAGGGTATATCCAAGAGGGGGGCATCCGGGAAAGACTCCTGCAAAGTTCTTTGTCCATGTCATTTCGGAGCGTATCCCCTTGCCTCTCAGGGAGCTGCGCCTGTCTCTGGAAGCTGCGCATAATGTGCATAAAACAATGGTACTTGCCATTGTTGATGAGGAAAGTGATATCACTTTCTACGAAATAGGGAAAGTGGAACCAGCTGGGGACATGAGACCTATTGAGGAGTCGTTACAGGATATAAGTGGAAGTTCCACTTTCCTTGAAGACCGCGTGGTGGTCTGGGACAGTGATGTTTCACATTCTTTACACGCTGAAGGTTTTTATGGGCAGCCCCTGGACGCGGATCGTCTGCAGCTGTCACTTGTGGAATCAGGCTATCTGCTTAAAAAAGGTGTACTGGAAGTTGCCGATATGTCCGGTACTTCTTCTTTTCTTGCATTCGATGAGTTTGCTGCAAAGGCCTCGGTCATAGAATCGGAATTCATGCTTAAGTACATGGTGTACGAGAACCTGAGGGACAGGGGTCTTGTCCCGAAGACAGGTTTCAAGTTCGGTAGCCATTTCAGGGTGTATCAGAACTTCAAGTCGGTGGATAAGTTGCCTCACTCGGAGTATCTGGTCCATTCCATAGCAGAGGACTATGAGTTCACGCTTCCGGTGATGTCCAGAGCAGTGCGCCTGGCCAATAGCGTGCGCAAAAGAATGATATATGCCGTACATGATAACGTCCACTGTGCCTACATTGATATTGGCAGGATCAAAATGTGACCGATACGCATGTTCGATATTATTGCCGTGGACATTTCTGGAAGACATATGGAAAACGGAGAATACTTCATGGTATGTGCAGCCGTATCGTTCTCTGTGTCTCCTGACCATATAGATAAGACCCATCAGGTGAATATCCGTCAATTCACAAGCATTAATGCTCCTGAGATCACTGATGTGGCAGAAATGGTAGAAAAGACCGCTGAAGGCCTTGACCCCCGGGCTACTATCGTAATGGAAGCCGGGGATATGTTCAATCGACCGCAGTGGCTGGCAGCAAGCATGTTCTCCAGGGATTTCAAATACCAGGAATCTCTGGGCGAACGCAGGGCCATCGAGATAGCCCATCATATTTCTGTGGGCTCCAGAAGATTGCTTAAAATGAAGGATGACAAATGTCTTTGATCCGACGCAGAGGATACTTCACATGAAAAAAGTGATCGTTGTACAGAGGGTTGATCCGGGCAGTGATGAGCTCAAGGACAAGAGGCAGCTAGCTGAGCTGAAGGATCTGGCTTATGCTGCCAATTACTCTGTAGTGGGCGAGGTTATTCAGTCCCGTTATCCGGATAAGAAATACCAGCTGGGCAAGGGCAAGGTGCAGGAGCTTGCATTGGCTGTAGAATCCCTTAATGCCGAAAAAGTGATCTTCTGCAATGAACTGAGCAGTATGCAGCTGTACCACATCACAGATATATGCAAATGTGCGGTCATTGATAAGTTCCAGCTTATCCTGGAGATCTTTGCGCTGCGAGCTACCACACGGCGCGCCAAGCTGCAGGTGGAACTGGCAAGACTTGAGTATGAGATCCCCAGGGCAAGGATCATTGTGTCCCATCTCAAAAAAGAAGAAAGGCCAGGATTTATGGGACTGGGAAGCTACGAGGATTCCTACGAGCAGGACATAAAGGGCAGGATAGCCCGCATAAAGGATGAGCTAAGCCATGTACAGAGTCACAATGACTCCCTGCGCAGTTTCAGGCACGCTCATGGTCTATCCCTAGTGGCGCTTGCGGGCTATACTAATGCTGGAAAAAGTACGCTTTTCAATGCTCTGATGGGTGAGGGTGTGGATGTGGCCGATATGCTCTTCACGACCCTCTCTCCGGTCGCCCGCTACATGGATGTCATAGGGCGCAAGGTCGTTCTCACTGATACGGTAGGTTTCATAGAGGACCTGCCACACTGGCTCATCGATGCCTTCCGTTCGACGCTGAACGAGATATTTTTTGCAGATATCATTTTGCTGGTAGTGGATGCAAGTGAGCCGCTGGACATAATGCACGATAAGCTGCTCACATGTCATGAAACTCTCTGGGAACAGGTACATGGCGCATCCATGATCACGGTAATGAACAAAACAGATCTCATCAGCCATGAAGATCTCAATGGGAAAATGGAAGCTCTTGGGTATCTTGTTCCAAACCCTGTTTTTATATCTGCGAAGACAATGAACGGCCTGGATGAACTGAGGCAGGCGATAAGGGATAAGCTGCCGGTATGGAAGAGAAAGGAGATATCAATGCCTCTTTCCGAGCATTCAATGTCGGTGCTCTCCTGGCTTTTCAAAGAAGGTGTAGTCCATTCGGTTAAGTATGCTGACAAGATCCTTGTAGATCTGGAAGCAAGGGAAGAGGTGATGAATAAGATACAATCGTTTTCACCTCCGTAAGCAAAATTTGTTACAATCTGTATCTTCTACAGCACATTTGGCGACATGTTTATATAACATAGAGTATGTTAGTAAATATGCGAACGGGTCTCTTCTCAAATGTACCACCAATCCTATCCAACCACCCAATACACAACTCCTTAAACCCGTTCGCTTGCTTCTCTTAATGAAAGACCATTTATCTTGTTCTTATAACTTTTGGTCTTATTATCGTAAGCCATACAGACATTTTATAAGGAATAATTTTTAATCTGCTTGTATGAAATTCGACCTGCATGTCCATACACGTTTTTCTAAAGACAGTGATGCAGATATTGACGCGATCATCTTCCATGCCAAAAAGAATGGTCTCGATGGTTTTGCAGTATGCGACCATGATGTTATCGAAGGTGGTCCTTTTTCTGTGCAGCGGGCAGCCGAGCTAGGCTCTGATCTTGTAATAATTCCTGGTGTTGAAATTACCACTTCCGAAGGGCACCTGCTTGTGCTGGGCATAAAGGAAAGTATAGAACCTGGCTTATCACCGGCTGAAACCATAAGAAGGGCACGGGCCCAGGATGCATTGGTAATATTACCCCATCCTTTCAAGATCACATCTCATGGTATAGGATATGTAGAAGGTCTTGATGTGGACGCGGTGGAAGTTCTTAATTCACGTTGCCTTACGGATGGTCCTAATAACAAGGCGCGTGCCGCAGCAAGTTCTCTGGGGCTTGCTCAGGT
>CALBTS010000179.1 GCA_937968035.1 uncultured Methanomethylovorans sp. | reverse complement strand
TAATGTGCGCGTTACCATCTCTGTAAAAAATGAAGGCAACCGGGATGCAAATGTTAAAATAGAAGAGACAGTACCGGAAGGTACCAGCTTTGTAAGCGGGGTTATGACTTTCGATGATGTGGTGAATGATAAAAAGACACAAAGTTTTTCATATGTCCTTAAGCTTGAAAAGGAAGCTGATATGAAACTGCCAGCAACATCTGCTAAATTTACTGATCTGGAAGGCTATAAAGGTGAAAAGGTCTCGAACATGCCGGAAATAGCATTAAAGGTTGCATCCGGCCAGGATACAACCTCAAAGGATCAATCAGGCAATGCGGGATCTTCCAGTTCCGGTAAGGCACAGGCAAGCAGCGGAACAAGTGATGAGGTCGGCCAGCAGCCTGGTTTTGAAGCATGGGTTCTGGTAATTGCCCTTATAGCTGTAATGAAGTTCTCAAGAAAAGGTCAGAACTGATATGTATCACAGGTCTATCTTGCTTGCAGCAGTACTGGTCATGTATCTGGTAATGCTGCAGCATCCTGCATCTGCAAGGGATTCAAATGACACCGAATGGCTCACCCCTTCAAACATTACACTTCATTGGGGCGAGCAGGTCAAGGTCGGTGGATACACGATCACTGCACAGGATTTTTCAGCGTCGAAACCTGTGGACATGCCGGACGATTATGTAATGCTCAAGGTCAAAAGCAACACTTCACGCTCATGGGGCGCCATACTTGCCCTCAATCATAGTAGCATTCCCAATGAAACGATACTTGACGGATCGATCAGATTAACAGCTGAAGATATTGTAACAGGTAATGATATACCTACGCCCTATGCCACTATAGGGGTTGCCATTGCAAACATTTCACATATCAATAAGCCAATACCTTGGATCAACAATGTCATTAGAGTAAAAAGGCTTCCGGCAGATGAGGCAAATATCGATGAGCGAGTCTATATAATGGTTGAGGTGATGAACCTTAAGGACATTCCGCTGGAGAATATCCATATAAATGAAACGGTGCCTGATGGGTTCATAACTGATCCGGATATAGATAATACGAACTGGAACATTAAACTGAACCCAAGGGAAAAAAGGTCTCTTGGTTATTCCATGCGTGCCCTGAGGCCAGGAACATTCCTGATACCTGGTATGAAATTGTCCATTGAGCACAATGGTGTTTCCCACATTATGCAAACCAATGCCAGTGAGATCGTGATACATG
This sequence comes from uncultured Methanomethylovorans sp., assembly GCA_937968035.1. Classification (GTDB taxonomy): domain Archaea; phylum Halobacteriota; class Methanosarcinia; order Methanosarcinales; family Methanosarcinaceae; genus Methanomethylovorans. Next base: position 762 of record CALBTS010000179.1, on the reverse strand, counting down.
GCCCATATATAGATGTGAAGAAATCTTTCATTTATCAGGATATGGGAACAGAAGGCCTTTTGAATGTAACTCTGCGGGTCAACAATACGGGAGACAGGGCTGCTTACGTACAACTCACTGACCGGATACCTGAAAACTGCCAGCTGATAGATGGTAACCTGAGCAAAAGCCAGGTGATGCAGCCATCTGACGTCTGGGAACTCAAATATTCAGTACTTCTCAGGTCCACCGGAAGTGTTGTGATACCAGGTGCAAATGTGAGGTTTGTAGACTCCAGGGAATATAGCGATACGTTTGAATCCGCAAGCTATGTACTGGAAATCGAGGAAAATATTGTCGGAGAAACGTTGTCAGAAGAAGAACTATATACGGAAAACATCTCACAGGAAAGTGGTGTGGAAACACAGGAAAAAACCGCAGAAGAGAATAAAGGACCCGACAAAATTGATTCCATCAGCAGCTTTAAGCAAAGCATGATCAACCTTATAGAAAGGGCAATTGGATGGAGACTGTGATACATGAAAGGAAACAGTTTAAATACATGCCAAGCCAACTCTCCTTAAAAGATCAATTTTGGGTTGATATGAGAGCTTTTGAACGGGATCATGGCATAGAAACTATAATTTTCACTCACGGAGACTCGGACGGTATATGTTCCGGTGCGATCGCAAAGAGTGCCTATCCAGACTCACAGGTTTATTTTACAAGTCCTGTAAGCCTTTTGCAAAAACTGGAACTGGCAAAAGGATATAGGCGCGTGAT
>CALBTS010000178.1 GCA_937968035.1 uncultured Methanomethylovorans sp. | reverse complement strand
GTTTCATCGACCAGCTTAAGCTGTTCTCACATCTTGCTAACATTGGTGATTCCAAAAGCCTTGTCATCCATCCGGCTACCACCACCCATCAGCAGCTGACCCCGGAAGAACAGATAGCTACCGGTGTCACACCGGATTATATACGGCTCTCCATAGGTATTGAGGACATTGAAGATATCATCGCAGACCTTGAGCAGGCCCTTGAAAAGGTGTGAGCATGCACAGATCGGTCGGTACAACAAGCACAGAACACCTGACATTTGATGAGCCGCTGGTCCTTGAAAGTGGTGCGTCCCTTGGTCCTGTCACAGTAGCCTATGAAACCTATGGCAGGCTTAACAGAGAGAAGAGCAATGCGATCCTTGTCTGTCATGCGTTTTCCGGGAATGCACATGCTGCCGGGTATCATGCAGGAGAGGACCGGCCAGGATGGTGGGATACGATCATCGGTCCGGGAAAGGCACTGGATACGGATGATTATTATGTTATCTGTTCCAACATCCTCGGAGGTTGCAACGGGACAACAGGCCCGGCATCCATTGACCCGAAAACCGGAGAAAGATATGGTCTTTCTTTTCCTATTATTACCGTTGCTGACATAGTTAACCTGCAGAAACGTCTTATTGATCACTTTGGTATACAACAGCTTCTGGCTGTGGTAGGAGGATCGATGGGTGGTATGCAGGCTTTACAGTGGTCTGTCTCCTATCCGGAAATGGTGCGCAAGGTCGTTGCGATAGCAACAACAGCCAGATCAACTCCTCAGCAGATAGCTTTTAATGAAGTAGGCAGGCAGGCTATCATGGCCGATCCAAAGTGGAACAAAGGGGAATACTCCAACGGTACTATCCCGGAACGTGGTCTGGCACTTGCGCGGATGATAGGGCATATTACCTATCTTTCAGACGATTCGATGCATAACAAATTTGGCCGTAACCTGCAGAACAAAGAGGCAATTGGCTATGATTTCTCCACTGAGTTCCAGGTCCAAAGTTATCTGCACCATCAGGGAGAGTCATTTACCAGGCGTTTCGATGCAAATTCCTATCTGTATATCACTAAAGCCATAGATTATTTTGATCTGAGTGTCAATGGTTCTCTGGCAGCGGGCTTTTCCAAAGCTGGATCCGCATTTCTGGTAATATCAGTATCTTCTGACTGGCTTTATCCGCCATATCAGTCAGAAGAGATCGTAAGTGCATTGACTGCCAATGATATCGAAGTGCAGTACTGTGAAATACGCTCTAACTATGGTCATGATGCCTTTTTGCTGGAGTCCGGCCAGTTGAACTATATGATCAGCCAGTTCCTTGACAGGTTGCTGGTCCGTGATGTGATGACGGAAAGTCCCACTATTAGTGAAAGGTCATCCATGCATAACGCAGCCAGGTCCATGATCGAAAGTGGAGTGAACCATCTGCCTGTGATAGGAAACGACGACCAGCTTGCAGGTATCGTTACCTCCTGGGACATAGCCAAGGCTGTTGCCTGCGGATACCAGGACCTTGATCAGATCATTTCCAGGCAAGTATTTACTGCAACCCCGGAAGAAGCGATCGCTAAAGTTGCCAAACTGATGGAAGAAAAAGCCATTTCAGCTCTTCCTGTAGTTGATGACAAGAAGCAGCTAGTAGGGATTGTTTCAAGCGACAGCCTGAGCACATTGCTGGGACGATGCACACAGCCAAAGAAGCATTAATCAAAAAGAAAGTAAGAGCATGAAAGTCAGATTACCTTCAGGTGCAACAGAAGAGATCGAGATAAGTTCTGCAAGGGTGGATAGCCTGCTGCATCAACTGGGGATCAACCAAAGTTCAGTGATCGTGGTCATGAACGAGCAGATCATTCCCGAAGATACGATCTTATGCAATAAGGACGAACTACAGGTAATACGGGTTGTTTACGGCGGGTGAAGAACACGTTCTATTTTAAAGAGAAAAAAAGGCCATAGATGGTTATGGCCTCTAATTTAACTGCGCTGTGGGCTATTTAAAATCTTCAACGTGTGATGTTCAGAGCCTTCAAGGTTTAATGTGTAATATCTCACATCTTCAATGTACAGCCCCAGTTCTTCAGCCTTATCATAGCACACTTGAGCTTCGTCATATCTGCCAAGTGCTTCAAGAATGACACCTTTGTTATACCAAGATAAAGCATTCAGAGGATCAAGTTCTATACACTTATCATATGCCTGTAGTGCTTCGTCATATCTGCCCAGTCCATAAAGAGCAAAACCCTTGTGAGACCATGCATATAGATAGTTCGGGTCTATCTCTATGGCTTTATCACATGCCTGCAGTGCTTCCTCATATCTTCCCAGTGCATTAAGTGCATATCCTTTTTGATCCCATGCATATAGGTGTTCCGGGTCTATCTCTATGGCTTTATCACATGCCTGGATCGCTTCCTCATATCTGCCCAGTTCATTGAAAGCATACGCTTTTTCGACCCATGCATATGGATAGTTCGGGTCCAGCTTTATGGCTTCATCACACGCCTGTATGGCTTCGTCATACCTGCCCAGTTCATTGAGAACATACGCTTTATCGGCCCATGCATATACATGCCGTGGATCAAGCTCTATGGATCTATTGAATGCCTGTATGGCTTCTTCATACCTCTCAGCTAGCAAAAGGTCGTAACCTTTATTGTACCAATATTCGGCATTCTTGAGTTGGTCATTCCAGTGTCCCACAACCGGGATACCACCCTCTTGTCCCACGTTGATGATCTCAGCCCCGTATACCGTCTGGATCAGGAAACTATTACCTGTGGCGTTGTATACACCCAGCTCAGTAATTCCATCTCCGTTCCAGTCACCGACAACAGGC
>CALBTS010000177.1 GCA_937968035.1 uncultured Methanomethylovorans sp. | reverse complement strand
ACCACCGAGATCTACACTCTTTCCCTACACGACGCTCTTCCGATCTGACCTTCGCTCTTTTTTATAAGTAAAGGAGCAGAAGTAAGCAGAACAAGATAGAACCACCCAATAAGTATCCAAGGCGTAAGTATGCTAAGGGCACCAAGGATGGAATGAAATACAATCCAATAAAGGTAATGATTATTTCCTGTCAGATATTTAAGCATTTATCTGCTAGCTGCTTACTCTTAGAATATCTTCTTCAATTCTCTTATAATAATAATCATAAGTGAATGCATGAGCCATTGATTGAGCGGTGTGGGCTATTTTGGACAAATCACCTGCCGACTGTGATAGTAGTCTATCAAGACATGCTTCAAGTCCCCGACTATCTATAGAAGCCATTAAAAACCCATTATGGCTATCTACTATATACTGTGGAATACTTGACACTTTAGATACAATAGGAATACACCCATAGTTAGCTCCCTCAGCAATCACTTTTGGAAAACCTTCGGAAGCAAAAGAAGGAAGTAGAATCACATGGCTTTCTGCAAATAGTATATTTAGATCAGGTCTGCTCATAAAACCTAAAAATACAATATCAAGGCCATAATCTTGAGCCCGTTTTTCATATCTTAGCCTTGCAGGGCCGCCTCCAACAATACGGATTTTGCCGATTCTTTTTACGTTTTTTAGATCTTTGAACGCATCTAAAATTAATCCCACTCCCTCTTCTTCTTCAACTCTTCCAACAAAAATGAAATTCAATTTCCCCTCATAGTCTTTATTTTTTACAACCAATGCTCCTTTTTTGCGTTCCTCTTCTGTAAGGCATGGGTTTTCAAAAGAAAGAATATGGTCAGGCTGTCCCGGCCATCGACCGTTGATCGTTACTTTACATTGCAGAAAGTTTTTTGTCAGAAACCATCTTTGAAAGGCATATCCTAATGGAGCTTTCTTTTGTGCCCAGTTGCCGGCATACTTAACCCAAAACCTCGCCCCAGGCTTCTTAAACATCAGCCAGGGAAGGAGATAATTTCCCATTCCTGTGGGAAGCCTAAGTTGAAAATAATCAACCTTGTTTATTATACCGTTAACCGTCCTGAGAACAGCAGGCATAGTGCGCAAAACCGATAATTTTGCCAGAACAGTTTCGCCACCCGACGGTGGTATAGGAACAAACTCGATATTGTCTCCAATGTAGCCCAAAGAACTTGGTGGCGGAGATCCCTTATGTAGGCAGGCCACGTGATAAATCTTGTCAAAATGTGCCGCGAGATGGTTAATCTCCCTGACAGTCGGTCCCCAACCTACAACGTTTTCGTTTTCATCAATATAATGCTCAGTATGTGAAATAATTGCAAGCTTCATTCAGTCTTTAGAAAATCATCTATTAATATGCTCCAGTCGTGACACCTGATCCATTCCTTTATTCCCAGTCTATATTTTCCGGGCTGTTCAAGGACCTTAATTACCGCCCCGGCAATACTTGCCACATCGTTGCCATCAACAAGCTCTCCGTTTATGCCGGGACTGATTGCTTCCTCGATTCCGCATCCAACAGCCCCGATTGCGGGTAAACCGTAAATGTTTGCCTCAAGAATTGCTATTCCAAAACCCTCCACATCTCCATCCGACTGATTTTCACTCAGCATCATGAAAATGTCTGACGTCTTATATGCCCTTGCTAATTCCATTCTCCCATGA
>CALBTS010000176.1 GCA_937968035.1 uncultured Methanomethylovorans sp. | reverse complement strand
ACCACCGAGATCTACACTCTTTCCCTACACGACGCTCTTCCGATCTTCCAAAAAAGATTCGCGCTATCGGCTTTTTTACCCTTTGGCCTCTTTCAACCGTTCAAAACCATCGCGAATCACCTGAGCCATTGCTTTTCTTCTAGCATCCAAAAACTCATGATATGGCATATTTTCCCATCCAACGGGCAACGCATGCCAATAATACATTTCACGAAGATCTTTCTGAGTGTAGCGATTGGAATATTTTGGCAAATAATTGGATGGAGCTTGATCTGAAATTTCAATATTATCTGACCATTCTACCAAGCCATAATTAGCTACTTGGTTTGTTTCTCGTGTACCAGTAATGCCAATTCTCTCAAGATATTTTTTAGGAAATAGATGATGACGTTCAATGGCAGCCTTGGTACCATGGATGGCTGGATCCAACAAATCAGAAACTGTCATCTTTGAAAAAAGCACTTTTGCCCCTAAAATATTCAACGCCGCATAATATGCAAATTGCGCAGGATTGTTAGAAGAAGCTGTAGCCAATGCCATCGGCAAGTTGATACGCCAATAATCTTCAGTAAAAGTATTGCTAATAATAGCATCAAATAACCCAACAAATTCAGTTTGCGTTCTTATACTGCGCAATTCTGCTAAATCTTGTTCCATTCTTGTTTCGGAAGAATCGGTATATCGTGCCGTTAAACTTGTCATGAAAAACCAGCGCGCAATCAGATTTCTTAGTGTGTAGTTAGGAATCTCATAATCTCGTTTGCCAATCAAGAAAAACACATAACAGTATAGCAATACTGTTTTGGAAGAAATCATTTTAGTGCTGCGATAGCCTGATAGTCTGATCGCCTTTAGAAATTCATGCCAGTTTTGTAAATCAAGCGTATGCGATTGTGCTTGCTTGAGAATAGCAAACTGAGTTTCTCGGCGCTCCTCAGAAAATTTTTCTGTCTCCAAATCTTTTCCACGCAAGATCGAATACACATAACGTAAACGAGCACGGCGGAAAGCCAATCCCACACTCACTCTTAATAATTGATCGGGCTCAGGTTCAATAAAGTAATTGAACGGAGAAGCTGCATTTATCTTGCCCGGTTGACGTGCAGCTCGACAAAACCGTTCCAAATCAGTGCGTCCATCATCCCAAAACACAGACATCAACGTTAAAATAAAATCTGCCTGGTTTAATGTTGTCCCCTCGCTATTGATGCGCACAAAAATCTCTGCTACTTGCTCTTCACTAACTGAAGATGACAACTCCAAAGCAGTAAATGGATAGTTTTGCAAATCATAAAGCCGATCGATTCGTTCTGATAATTCATCTTCCTCTGCCTCAGTGACCTCTCTTGATGAACGTAATCGTTTTATAAAATCCTTTACAAAGCGATTTCTCGATACATTTGCTGACCATAATTGACTAATATCTTGAATATATTCAGGGTTGCGCCGGATCGCAGAATCAGTTACCTCAAAACTTTCATCTTTTGGACAAAAAGCAATATAGATTCTCTCCTTTGCATAGTCAGAACGAACAATATCGATTCCTTTGATAACAGCGAATAATGATGTCAATCGCTGTTGTCCATCAACAATCAATAAGCGTGGCACTTTTTGTTTGGAATTCGCGCCAATTTGACGATGCGTGCTATTATCAAGACCATTTGCCCAAAAAAGCAGATATCCTATTGGGAACCCACGATACATCGAGTCAAATAAATCGCGGACCTTGGTGTTTGGCCAGACAAAAGGGCGTTGAATTTCAGGTAAACCAATCTCGCCCATCTCAACATCTTGGATTAACTTGGCCAATGAATAGCTTACCTCTTTGAAAAGTGTTGTCATAGATTTTCTCCTATCGCTGCAACGACCACTTTTGTTGCCTACACCCAATCCTGCAGATCAGGAAAAGCTCTTTTTACAAATTCTTTGCTGCGGGTAATCCTTTACGCTGTTTATAGCAATCAATACAAACAGGCCTGCTCATTGTTGATGGATTTTCTTTGCCACAAACGTGGCAATATTTTTCCTGATACGTAAAGTTTTCGTACTTCTTCCAACTCTTATAACACTCAACGCAATATGGCGCAGAAGGATTGAGTGGAATCTCTTTCCTGCAACGCAAACAATAGCCTGTTTCACCACTTTCGGTTTTCTTATCACCCGGCTTTGCAGAAGGAGCTGCAGCAGCCGCAGCATTTTCAGGCTCCACCACCTTTTCAACCGATAGGCGAACCTCGTCACTGATGCGAATCAACCGCCGCGCCTCATTGTAAATTGCATCATATAAGTCCGGGTCTTCTGCTTTGGTGACATAAATTCCCATCTCTTGATTGTTCACTTGCGAAAACTCATATAAATTCATTGAAGTAACAATCGCTTCATTTTCGTTCAAGTAACATTTCGCATGTAAGTTTTCGCAAAAGCTTGTCCGCACGGATCTGAGAGACTTAAGCCAGTTAATTTGATCGGGTTGCAATTCATTTTTACCATAAACGACCCGAATATCTATTTTCATACGGTCTTTATCATCCAACGATTGACGTAACCGCTCATTAATCTTTAAGTACGGACTGATCAAGATCAATGTATCTTGCGCCTGATTAATTAGCTGCTGAAGATGATAAGAAACACCTGTTGTATCGAGAAACTTTGCCATTGTTATTCTCCTATCGCTTGGTTTAACATAATCGCGCTCATAACGCGCCCGAGGTTTAAAGTACCCTTTCGAACAAATTGATTATATACCAAAACGTTCATCCGTCACTCTCCAGCCCCAAGAATACAAGCAGCGAATCGCCTGAAGGGCAGTTGGCGCTGAGCGCATCGGGGGAGCGGACAGAAATTACTACCTTGGAGACAAACGCAACCTCCGGCGCGAGCAATACTTAACGACAGAAACGTTCTAACGATCAAAAACTGTCTCAACCGGGTCTAACAAACCCAAACGGATTGCTTTATGAATGGCTTCTGTGCGATTGTTGACCTTAAGTTTTGCATAAATTGATGACAAGCGGTTTCTTGCTGTTCCACTTGATATTCCCAATTTTTCGGCAATATCTTCGATTCTCATTCCACCTTGTGCTTGGCGAAGAAGTTGCAGTTCTCTCTTCGTCAAAATGAATCCGCTTTCCCGAATAATCTTTTTGAGCTCTTGCACCTCATCTCTCGAAAAACTGACCATATCCTCGGATGTCAAAAAGGTAACAAGAACATCTTGTTCTCCAGAAAACGGTACAGCATCCATAAAGGTGATCTGTCCATCCTTATACTTTGCTTTCAGCGTGAGCATCCACAACTCCATAAAAGATAGGATGTAATATACAAATTTCTTATGCGCTGCAATTTCTAATAAACATGTGACCATGTCATTATAGCACAACAACCGGCAAGCCCCCCTGCCCGCCTGTCTGTGAAAAACCCAAAGCGCCCTTGCGGTGCAAGGGCGCTCGTGTGCTTCTGTCAATCCGTCGGCGAGCTTAAGCCGCCGTCCCGCTCAGTGCCGGGCGGAATTTGTAGCCGTACATGCGACTCGGTCCGCGTTGTGGAAGTGAAAGTGTTAATCTAACGGCCCGCGTTTCAGCCACAGCGCGGAGCGGCGTCAGGTGGAAGCGCTTGTTAGCCTGCCTGTTCATGTAAAGCAAACGCTAATTGAACATGCTTCACAGACTTTGCAGTTTCAACAAACACCGTTTCATACCCAGGTTTTATCAACAGAGCTTCTTCCATTGAATTTCTGAGATTTTCAGTTGAACCCACATGATAAAAATGAGTGAAGGTTCTTTCTACCAGGCCATTCCAATAGTAAGCAATATGCTGATTCAAGCGATACTTATTTTCTTTCCACATTGACAATGCAAAACCACACGGCAAGTTCCGAGCAATTCTTGCCAAATCCGCTGCATCGTCTTCTGACCACTGTTGATAATAGTCCGTATGTCTGCCAATATAGGGGGGATCAAGATACACAAAATCATCTTCCGTCACGTTTTCAAGAACATTTCGCCAATCTCCAACACGAAGCTCCCAATCTTTGCCATGCATTATTTTACGTATTTGTGAAATTTGATTAACTATCTTGGTCACATAAGCTTGACGAAAGCGGTCTGGTTTGCGGCAAAATGGAACATTGAATTCCCCCTTACTGTTGAAGCGCATCACTCCGTTGAAACACGACCTGTTAAGAAAGATGAAATCTAGCGGGTCTCCACTTTTGTTGAAGCGTTCTCTGACTTCATAATAGTAATCTTCACCCCTTGATAGCAATTTCTTGCCTTCTGATGTCAAATATTGCCTTACTTCTTCAG
>CALBTS010000175.1 GCA_937968035.1 uncultured Methanomethylovorans sp. | reverse complement strand
TATGAACTACGATTCGCACAATTACCCAATATCCGAATACGGTCAAGAACAGCTTCGGTGCGGACTTCAGCCAATCTGATAAAATTCTTACTTTTTGTATATTTGTCAGTCATATTTGCTAAGGATGTGATAAATGTTTCATATTATCGATAAATACATGTCATATTTACAGAATACACCTGCCTTTATTATTGTCAATAGTACTATTATAATTAAATTCATCGTTCCTAAGGTAATGAAAATGATGATTTCCACTATGCAGATATTTAAAATTAGACTCTAAGGTTTATTTTTGGTTTCTGATACGTTATTATTAGTATATTGCTATTCAATTAGCAACTATCTTAATCGCCTAAACTTCCGCATCGCGGAGGCATGGCGAAAAAACACGTAAGCGACAAGGCAGGTCTTCTGTCTGGTATGCTTACGTGTCTATGTCCGAAAGGATATAGGGTACTTCGCAAGAAGTGCCGCCAGCGGGAGACCTTTTTGTGTGTTATTAGCATTGGGGGCAACATGTTAGATGAAGAACGAAGGAAAGAAATTGTTCAGGAAGAAAAGTGGAGGAGAAAAATCAGAAATGCTGAAAAGAACAGGCAGGCATGTGGGTGTTTGATATTTTTTATTATCGTTATTGGCGCCATTATATATTTTGCTTCCAATGGAAGCTCAAGTAGTACAACAAATCAAAGTAATTCCGCAACAAGTAATTCTGACGTAAAGGTCACGCTTGCGAAGAAAACGGTAACCGCCATGGCTACGACATGTGTCGAAAATCATAAATCTATTTTCAAACCTAAAATACAGGGATTGTTAGACGGGACAGACAACAATCCGCAGTCAGCCACGAAAAAGGGTGCTTACACTATTGATGAGTGCAAACAAATTATCATGGGGCTAGATAAAAAGGGATATAGTGACGATGAGATAAAAAATGTTACCGAGGGAAAGTATTGGATCGGAATGGATGCCAAGTTGTTAATTTTTAGTATTGGGTTTCCCAATGACTATAGTAGCACTACTACAACTGTTTTTGGTTCCAGCAGCCAATTTGTTTACGGCAATCCGCTGAACAATGCCACATACATCTATATGGATAATGGTAAGGTGACTTCTTACCAGAATTAGCCTGGTTTGTATGAAGTTTTTTATTGTAATTAACAGACTTACCACTTTAGATATTAAAAATGCGTTAGAACTACGTATAACGGTAAATAGAGGTAAGATTACAGTGACGGAGAGCTAACATTTTACTCTACCAGACTACCAATTATCATATTTAGGAAGATTTATTACGACCTCATCAATTAGTATTTTTTAATAGTTTTCTATACTTTCGCGGATTATGAGAATCTAACACTGTGCATTCTATCCTTGATAGACTTCTTATTTAAAGCTTTGATTTTTTCATTCAAAATATGTCATTTTGAGCTTAATTTGTTTTATGGGCTCTTAGCCCTTATAATATTGGTATGAGCCTACAAAAAGAAGCTGAACTAATATTGAACGTTCTCTACAGAGAATTTCGCCAAAAAGGAAAAAGTCTTTCTTGTCTTAAAGGCTCTATCCCCCACGAGCCAACTTATTATGACTTATTTTATGACCCCGCTGATCATTTACAGGGGAACTCTGTTCCAAACGAAACTTTTGAAGATCAGGGACTAAAAAAAGATATCATTTACAGGGATTATCGTTTTGAAAGTAAAAGTTCATTTGATAATGCTATCTTTTACCTAATGATAACCAAAGAATTTATTGAGGACGCTGATCCAGACTTGGATATCACTGAGCGTGATGCGTATGAGAATCAAATGTCGTCTGAGAATATTATCGGTAAAGGATCAAAAGAGTATATAAGGTTAACCGGCCTTGGTTTTATGGAGGCGGATAAAAATTGTTCCGATTCGGCAGATGAAGATTTTACAAGGTACTTCTATTTTGATGACCATAGCTTATATATTAAAGCTGTAAGCGGATCGCCGAAAGTAATCAATTTAGCTAAGACAAAGGCCAGAGAAACTGGTGTTTATATGCTTTTGTATGCTCTAGTCAAGTTGCTCAAAGTCAAAGGGAACAGGACAAAAGATAACTGGTGCGAGGCAAAAATTACAATAAGCGAGTTGATAGTGACAATCAAAGAAGAGTTCAAAATTAGTTTTAATAAAGACTGGATTGGCAATACAAAAAGCAATTTAGTAAAAAAGACTATTCCTTTAGATTTGGTTAATAACTACATATATTTATCAGATTGTGATCGCACAGATTTCAGTTACTCTTTTAAGATAAAACTGCCAGATTAGTAGAAATACGCCGAAAATACGCCGAACGTAAAAAACCATTTCCACTTTGACCCTGCATGGGTCTTTTTTTGTGTTTATAGGACTATATATTTCTTAATTGTTTTTTTGCCTCTGCCCTATTGACAGTATCTCGACGTACAACGCTAATAAAAATTACAAATATTAATAAAGGAGGCAATCCGATAACTGAAAATTAGAGTCTGATTAAAACAATTAACGAGGAGAAGAAAATGAAGATCGCAGCAATTTATGCAAGGACAGCAACGCTAGAGCGGAGCAGCCTGACAAGCATCAAGAAGCAAGTTAGTGCGTCGAGAAAAAGGATTAAGAAAGACAACAATTTGTTGTTAGAAGATCGTGTGTATGTAGACCTCGGATATAGCGGCGTAAAGATAAATAGACCGGCATTAACAAAATTATTAAAAGACGCTAAGCGCAAAAAATTTGAGGTCTTATATGTGGAAAATACAGATAGGCTCTCAAGGAATTACGATCAATATAAATTGCTTTTATCAACTCTGGCCGATTTAGACATCAAATTTGTTTCCCTTGGAGAATGTTCTCCATCCCTCAGAGCTCGAAAATACAAGCAAGATCGGAAGAGCGTCGTGTAGGGAAAGAGTGTAGATCTCGGTG
>CALBTS010000174.1 GCA_937968035.1 uncultured Methanomethylovorans sp. | reverse complement strand
TTTATAATTGGATAAGGAGAAACTAGACTTTAACTTATAAGGTCTCTGAAAATACATCATTAATAGGAGTGAGAGGCTAAGCAGAACAAACCTTATAACATATCCATTATAGCGAAACAAGTAGACCATATATAAACTCAATAGTATTACCAGCGCTTGGACCAGGTTGATAAAAGAAAGGGAGCGGAATGACCTGTTTGCCCGATACGTTACAGTTAAGAAGTTGATATATAACTGAAGTGATATAACCAATCCGAGATTTGCTATTGAGAAAAGCGTAATTCTATCGACAGGCTTGGTAGTCAATGCAATAAATACAACAAAGGCTGATATCGCTAAGACTAAAACAGAAAGAAATCTTGCATGCCATTGTGTGGTAGAAACAAGAGACAATGCAAAATTCCTGTCTCCTTTTCCGAGGTAATAAGGCATTTCTCTGTTCAATGCATTGAACATCCCAAGCTGAAGAAATGAAACATAATAAAGAGCAATATAAATTGAATTCCATAATCCCAGTTCCTCCGGCGTAAGCCACCTGATGACCAGAATGCCCGCAATCATATTTGAAAAAGACAGTACCGACGAGGAGAGAGAAAAAAATGTCGCTGTCTTAATGGACTTACTTCTGCCATAATTCTTTATAATTCCTTTCAAAAATGCAACCATCAGTTAATGTTCCTGATTATCCGGACCGGGACTCCTCCTATCACTACATTATCATGAAAAGATTTATTTACCACACTGTTGGCCCCTATTGCCACATTATTTCCTATGGTAATCCCGCCTTTTAAGTAAACACCCGCACCAATCCACACATTATCACCTATTTTTATATTTCCAACTTTCTTTTTAACATGGATTGAGCCCAATGTTTCAGGTATATTATCAGAGGTTCTGATATGAACGCTATGTGATATGCTACAGTTACAACCTATCTCAATTTCTGCATGGTCAGGATATGACGAGATGTAAGTATTCTGCCCAAAATACGTCCCTTCATGAATTATTATCTTTCCGGAACCATAAATGTGGGTATAGTACCAAAATCTGACATCCGGGTGGATATTAAATTTCGCTTTGATGTATTTGGAGCGTACGGCATTATGTGCATTAAACAATCCTTGGTACAGGTAATAAAATGGTAACAGGTAAAAATGCCTGACCGCGAATATTAACTTAATCATAAGCTGTCCTTATCGGTTAAACAGATTGCTTTTAATGCCTTGTATATCCTCTATTATGAAGATATTCTCATTTACACTGGCTGCGGGCAATTTGTAATTGATGGTTTTATACAACCAAAAATGTTTGTGATTATTAAATATGTCATATACCGAAATTGATGACCAGTAACTGACAATCTTTTTGCCTTCTAATCCATTGATAATTATTTCAGCCGGAGTGTTTGAGTTACTGTCAACTGATGTAAATTCATTAATGAATGGCATATATATCTCCGGATTTTCAGCAGGATGTACCTTAATGACAGTATAAACTTTATTTTCCAGCGCCAGGGATGACAGAAGCCTTACACCATCGTAATAACCACGCTTGATGTCGGAAGAAAATGTAGTGTAGTCCAGATTTGGTTGTGTAAAGAAAATTATCTCGGCATTCTTGTATTTATCCGTGTCAAGGACGAAGATGTCTGAAAGCTCGCTAAGATAATCCCCAACTAATCCAAATAAATCCTTTGTATTAATGAAATTCCGAAAATTGTAATTCCTGTGCGCAATGAGACCATCCGGCTCAAAGGGCAGAGTGTGATAACTCCATACTTTCCATGATATATCCGGGAGCCTATTAATGCATCTTCTGAAGCCCAGCCGGGCATAATGAATAAACCTGTCTCTTGGCTTATTCATGACCTTTCTCTCGATGGCTATCGAATCTGATACAACAATTAACTTCAAGTCCGGGTTTGCTTTCCTGAAAAAAGCTACAAGACTGGAATTAATCATATCTTCCGGATTCTGGAACAAGATCTGCTTTACCCTCTTGATGTCACGTACCTTCAGATATGATGTATCAGGCCTTAATTTACTTGATGAAAGTTCGTTTATGTATAGATAAACAACCCCCGGAATTTTGCTTATATCAACCTTTGAGAAACGGCGGGTAGTTGTACGGATCAGAACAAAAACAGGCTGTAACTTTTTGTCAAGGAAATATTTTGCATATAAAAGGCTGACTAATAGGACAAATTCCGTATTAATCAAGAATATGCACTTGCCCTCCTCACCTGATGAACTCATCATAAATATTTATTGAATTTCTGCTGAAGATTTGTTCCACAAACTCTCTGAATGCCCCATTTCCTCCTGACTTCTCAGTAACATAATCAACGAGTTTCCTGACGGATTCAGGGGCACTTGATGGAACAGAAGAAAAACCGACTCTTTTAAGCAGTTGAATATCATTAAGATCATCTCCGATAAATGCAACCTCACTAAGCTGTATTCCTAAATCAGTACACAGGGTGGAAATAATCTCCAACTTGTCAGTTACGCCCTGAAATAGGTGATCAACTTTAAGCTTCAAAGCTCTTCTTGAAACAATTTCTGTTTTCTCTCCGGTAACAATGCAAACAGGTATGTTATAACGGTGACAAAACAATACTCCTGCACTATCGTAAGTGTGAAATTTCTTCCACTCATTTCCGGTCTGGTCATAGTACATGCCACCATCTGTCCAGACTCCATCTATGTCAGTAACTACCAGCTTGGGTAACATTGGCTTAAGTGTTAAGTCAAAAAATCCGGATAAATAATTTCATCCTTCTTAATTGCATTTATCAATCGTTTACCAACTACATAATCCTTTTCTGACCACTTGAATCCGTCTCCCGGTGACAACAGATGAATATCATTTTCAGAGATGATATGTCCGGCATCCAAATCTTTGAGTGTTGCGATAGATCTTTCCAGTTTTTTTCTCTGATCCGCAACGGAATCTGATATAAGTATATCCTTGACTCCCATAGTTAATTCAATATTCCTTATGTCGCGTACCATCCTGTTGATACCGTCAATACCGAGTGAACCGGACTGATCAGTGCCTTTCATTTTTCTGTCAATGGTTATGTGTTTTTCGATAATCCTGGCACCCATAGCTACAGCAGCAACCGGAACTGCTATTCCAATTGTATGATCAGAATA
>CALBTS010000173.1 GCA_937968035.1 uncultured Methanomethylovorans sp. | reverse complement strand
GCATACGAGCTCGTATTCGGTGACTGGAGTTCAGACGTGTGCTCTTACGATCTCAAAGTCATAGCTCTTTGATTTGGTCAATTATTCCCTTGAACAGATAATATAAATCTTGCATCTCATTTACCGAACTCACGGAGCGCCCAACCATTCCCATAATTTTTAATTTTAATTGTTTTTTGTCTCTTTCACAAGTAATCGAGTAAATATTAGTTTTAATGATTAAGGGAATAATAAATTCTCCTATCAGTATTTTTTTCACTGCGGTTTCATCACAACCTTTAACTAAATACTTTTCATCAAAATCTGGATGAGAAATTGTAATGTCCTTTAGGCCGAAAACCTTAAAAAATTTATCAACAAAATCTTCATGGCTTATTGCAAATTCAACTTGTTTGTCTGAATTGATAACACAAACCACTTTTAATGGGTGGGTGTCCGATTCAGTAAATTCTAACTGTCCATTTTCTAATTGAACAATCAAATTAAATGATGTCAAATCTCTGGAAACAGTTTGTTTTACTTTGAATACCCCACCTTTCTGTTCTGCAAAGTCAGTCCAAAATAACTTTTTCTGTGAAACATCAACAAATCCTTTTGTTTGAGTTGCATAAATTTGTTTCAATAATTTGTCGGTTGGTTTCTTCTCATTCATTTAATTGGTGGCAACGAGTAAATATACGCATTATTGCATATATCTCCGATATGTCTGCATTCGCCAAAATGGCTAAATTAATTCGGATTTTCAACGCAAATATAACATTTTGTCAAACATCCAATCCTTCTACGGGTTTGATTTTGTTGCAAAAATTTTTGGTAGAATTATGCCAAAAGGTTTAGGATGTATTTTGCCGAATTTGTGTGCTGCACAATTATATGTTATCGCATCAGGATAACGGCTGCGATTTTAATTTTGCACAGGAACTGCGTTTAAGTCTTGTTTGTTGACAATGATTTTTCATTTCTTTTTTAGTTTCGGTTTGATTCTGTTTTCGGGTTTGTCTAAAAAATCCACAATCCCAATGCTTCCGTCTCTCAAACCCTCAAAGTATAAATCTGCCTTAAATTTTGGTACCATTAAGCTATCAATAATTTTTTTGGCTATATCGTCTTTTAGTACTTCTTCAGTTCCATAACCTGTTGAAATTCTGATTTCCTTTTTTGCTTTACTAAAGACAATAACAATTCCGTTATCATAGCCTGTTTTACCTAATCCAAGTTTATTGCCAAAATCAATAGCAAAATCAACGTTGTTGGCAAAATCTCCATAATCAGGAGTTGTAACAAGAACAATTTCATTTGTAGTTCGTTTTTCGTGTCCTCTGTAAATCGCGTCTAACTTACTTGATTGATCAACTGTCAATATTTTTTCGTTATCATAAACAAAAATTTCGATTTTCTTCTTCTCTGTTGTTGAGGAACAACTTATTGTTAAAAGGAATAAAATAAAGAATAAAATGTTTAATTTTCGTCTCATAGTTTTCGTTTTTCATGAAGTTATTGATTACGGCCAAGGCTAACCGCAGGCGGGAAGTTTTGAAAATATCTCTTTCCTGCCAGTGCAATTATCAGTAAATTTACAATTTTTCTTCTTACAACCATTTGACTGAAAGTGTTTTAGCTGTTGGGAAGCGCAACTCAATCAATTTTTCTGAAGCTTTGAATCCTGTTTAAAAGGAGTATCTCAGGTTTATTAAAACCTGTCGGAAAATAGTTGCCAAACAACTCAAGTTCCAGAGAATCATCATTGAAACTTAGGATACTGGCAAAACCAACACGAATGGCATTTCCATCATCTGTTTCAACCATATATTCATAAATAAGTATTGAATTGTCAGAATTTATTCTCCAGTTACATTGAACCGGAAGAAACCCATTTCCTGAAATTGTCAGTGAATTTTGATTGAAATTGTAAATCAGAGTGTCAGTATAAAGTTGATACCTCCCTGATTTGATCATTTCTTTTAATGGCTGATCGCTGTAAAATTTACTGCTATCATTCACCGAAATCCATTTTCCAGCCATTTTGGACTGGATATTGTCAGCTTTTACGGCCCTCGCTGGAATAAAATCAGTTTGTTTATTCCGGGGAAAACCCGATATAGTGAAACCGGTGTCATCCAGGCCTACAATCTGATGCGCATGATCAAACAAACCATTGCCACTGTAAATATTGTGGAAAAAATACAGAAAAGAATATCCCTTATAGTTTTCAATTCGCCAGCAGTCTTCATGCAGAAGTATGTTTGAAATGCCATCGTAATGCGATTTATAAATTACTACTCCATTATCAAGAAAATCAAGATAATCTCCAACTTTTAATAATGCAGGATCGTAATCCCGGCTATAGAACAAGCTGTTATTAAAATAGTTGGTAACTTCTTCAACTGTTCTTTCAGGTTTAAATTCTTTTGGCCGTTTAAAAACATAATACTCATCTCTTACCGGAAAGATCGGAAGAGCGTCGTGTAGGGAAAGAGTGTAGATATCGGTGGTCGC
>CALBTS010000172.1 GCA_937968035.1 uncultured Methanomethylovorans sp. | reverse complement strand
TGCTGAAATCCATGATCATGGCAGATAATGGCCATAAGTTAAGAAAACCTCTTTTCACAGCTATTTGTGTACGGTAAACAGAATAAACGAGAAGTAACAAATAGGTTCTTAGCTAAAGGAACATTTTGATATTTTTCAATAAAGTGGGAGTAAGACCAATGAGTGATACGGCAAACAACAAAGATCAGGACTATGATATTGAATCCAAAACACCCAATTTTCTCATAAATGAAAAAAGTCCTTACCTGCTTCAGCATGCATACAATCCTGTACAATGGTACCCCTGGGGTGAGGCGGCTTTCGAACGATCAAAAGCTGAAAATAAGCCTATATTCCTTTCCATTGGATACTCCACATGCCATTGGTGTCATGTCATGGAAAAGGAATCCTTTGAAGATCCTGAGGTTGCCAGGCTCATGAATGCAACATTTATCTGCATCAAGGTAGATCGCGAAGAGAGACCGGACATAGACAGCGTCTACATGGCTGTCTGCCAGGCCATTACAGGAAGAGGAGGATGGCCGCTTACAATATTAATGACACCTGACAAGGAGCCGTTCTTTGCAGCTACGTACATCCCAAAGAGAAGCAGGTTAGGAAATCCCGGAATGCTTGACCTCATACCCCACATAGCGAAGGTATGGACGCAACAGCAGGGGGAAATACTGCAAACCGCCAGAGAACTGAAAGCTGCTCTGTCGCCTGAAATGGTACAGGCTTCTGCTAAAAGCCCAGGTACCGAACTGAACGAAAAGACCCTGCACAGTGGTTACTCACAGTTAATTTCCGCTTTCGACTGGCAGGCAGGAGGATTTGGCCGGGCTCCAAAATTCCCGTCTCCACATAACCTTACATTTCTCTTCAGATATTGGCATCGTACGGGAAAATTGGAAGCATTGCAAATGGTCACAAAAACCCTGGATGCTATGCGCAGAGGAGGCATATATGACCATGTAGGATTTGGCTTTCATCGCTATTCCACGGATGGTCAGTGGCTGGTGCCCCACTTTGAAAAAATGCTCTATGATCAGGCAATGCTCATTATGGCATACACCGAAGGTTTCCAGGTGACAGGCATTGAAGATCACAGGCGGGTGGCAGAAGAGGTCATAGAATATGTGCTGAGGGATATGTGCTCTGCTGAGGGAGCCTTCTACTGTGCAGAGGACGCAGATAGCGAAGGGGTGGAAGGTAAGTTCTATCTCTGGAAAAAAGAAGAGATATATGGTATTCTTCCTACAGAGGCGGCAGACATTGTATGCAAAGTATATGACGTATCATCCGAGGGTAATTACAAGGAGGAAATATCAGGTGTTTCCACCCGGCAGAACATACTGCGTCTGGCAAGGCCAATGCAAGAAGTAGCACAGGAACTGGGGCTTTCCTTAGATGAATTGAGGGCAAAGCTTGAACCTTCAAGAAAAATGCTTTTTGCTGCAAGAGAAAAAAGAGTGCATCCTTCAAAGGATGACAAAGTGCTTACAGACTGGAACGGACTGATGATCGTTGCCCTCTGCAAAGCATCCAGGGCCTTTGAAAGACCAGAGTATGCACAGGCAGCATCCAAGACTGCAGACTTCATCCTTGAGCACATGTCATTCCACGATGGCAGACTGCTGCATCGTTACCGGGATGGTGAAACCTCTATTACTGGTTTCCTGGAAGACTACACCTTTTTTGTCTGGGGCCTCATTGAACTATATCAAGCCACCCTTGAAAAAAAGTATCTTGAACATGCACTGAGGCTTAATTCCCTGCAGATACTGGACTTCATGGATGATGAAGGAGGATTCTTCCATACTGCAAAAGATTCTGAAACCCTCTTGTTCAGGAAAAAGGAAGTATATGACGGAGCAATGCCCTCCGGGAACTCGGTGAGCGTGTTGAACCTTTTCAGATTATCCCGGCTAACAGGCGATACAGATCTTGAGGAAAAAGCCTATGCATCGATGAAAGCATTCTCGGGCCAGATAGATGCAATGCCCATGGCATATTCCCAATTCCTGCAAGCTCTGGACTTTATTGTGGGACCAGCTTACGAAGTGGTCATTGCAGGAAATAGGAAAAATGAAGATACCAAAGAAATGTTATCCATTTTGGCCAGATCATTTCTCCCGAACATGGTACTGTTATTGAAAGAAGATAACAGCATGGCGAAACTAGCACCCTACACCAAAGACATGACAAAGAACAATGGGAAATCCATGGCTTATGTTTGCCAGGGTTTCAGTTGTAATATGCCCACAACAAAGACCAGTGAGATGATGAAAATGCTTAAACCACCTGAAAACAGATAACAGGATATATAAACGACCGGAGTATGAACACATGTCATCAGGACCTTATCACAATCCTTCCATAGAGACCATGGAGAGAGGAGAACTGGATGCATTGATAGATGAGCGTATTCGATACACTGTGAAATACGCCGTGGAGAATTCTCCTTTTTATAGAAAATGGTTCAAAGAGCACGGAATCTTACCTTCCGATATCCAGTCACATGAAGACCTGCTGGAACTGCCCATCATCAACGGCAGTACTATACGAGAACACCAGCCTCCTGTAACCACAGATTTCGAATTCAGGACAGGGGACTGGAAAGAAATATTCACTATCCATGAAACAAGCGGCACCAGTGGAACACCAAAAACTTTCTTTCTCACCTGGGAAGATTGGGATCGGTATGCAGAGAAATATGCCCGTTACTTTGTTGCACAGGGATTCGGACCGGGAGACAAAGTCGTGATATGTGCCTCTTATGGCATGAATGTAGGTGCAAACACAATGACACTTGCAGCACATCATATGGGAATGACCATAATCCCCACTGGGAAATGCACTTTTCCGACAAGGATCGTGACCTCATATAAACCCACTGGCATAGTGGGAAGTGTTTTCAAACTGTTAAGACTTGCCAATAATATGAAGGAACAGGGACTGGAACCTGCCGAATCAAGCATTCAGCGTCTTGTGGTAGGCGGGGAAAGCTTTGCGGAAGAAGCACGTAAGTACCTTTCCGAAGTGTGGGATTGCGATGTATACAACAATTATGGTAGTACGGAAGGTACTATGTGCGGAGAATGCACGGACCTCAGCGGCCTGCACGTATCAGAGGATATGGTACATCTGGATGTCTACGATCCGGGCATGGATAAATACGTCAAGGACGGAGAGTGTGGCAGGATCGTGCTCAGCACCTTACTTCCGGTAGGTGCTAAGTGTGGTACCCTTCTTCTTAACTATGATACAGAAGATACCACAGTGGTCATGGACCGCAAGACCTGTGCCTGTGGCAGAACGCATATGAAAATAATGAATCCGCAAAGAGAAGCTGAAACCTTCTGGGTTGCAGAAACACCTTTCAATCGTGTGGATGTGGAAAAAGGAGTTTTCCAGCGAGATAATATGGAACACTTAACAGGAGAGTATGAAGCTTTCTTATACGGTGGCGATGATGAAGGTGAAACTGTCATGAGGGTCAGCCTGGAATGCCTTGATCCCGCAACATGTAACAGATCGCTTGTTGAAGAGAATTTCCTCCGTGCCTTCTTCGGTTACAAGAAAAGGCTCGAGAACGCATACCATGACGAGAGTTTCAAGATAATATTCAACTATGTGGCCCAGGGCGGGCTGGAGCTGTATCGCATAAAAGGCCGGCCAAAGCGCCTGGTCGACCGCAGATGATCTATCTTAGGTTCGATACTGAGCTTTCTTACAGAGCAGGATACAGACTGATATATATGTGCATTCCGCCAAGCAAAACCAGAAACCATAACAATGCAACGGGTCTCATCAGTCTGTAAGGCTCTCCCAGAAAATGCACTGAACCTTTTACTGCCAGATTGATGTATATTACCAGCAGCATCACTAAAAGACCTGCTATGTGGTGTACCCACAGTTCGGCCAGCAATTGGCTGCTGATCTGCATCCCTGAAAAGGCTGAAAAAGAAGGGAACATTACGAACACAATGGTGAGAAGCTGCAGAAAAAGAGCTGCACCCATTAAACTGCAATGTATCTTCATTTTTTTGGAGTGAGCCATATATGAAGAGAATACCAGCAATAACAAAATGAAAAACTGCAACCCGATATTTCCAATGATAGCGGTAACATCCACCATAAAGATACCCCTGGACTAATTCCTTTTATCTAAAGGATCATAAGCTTTATTAGCCTTTTCAGTCCAAGCCTAGAGGTATGCTGAAAGTGCCTTTGTAGACCTTAAGCCCATTATCTGCAACTGTGAGGATCCAGGGTTCCATACTATGGGCAGTAGCCCTCATTTTTCTTACTCTCAAATAACGGTTGGCAGCATTTCCCTGAAAGTGAAGTCCCAGCTCGATAATACCATCTGCAAGGAAACCTTCTGTACCAGTCACCGACTCTTCCATACTATGATCAGCTTCTGTCTCAAGTATCAGGAACATAGTAATATTTTCCCTGCGCATGATCTCAAGGAACCTGTACAGACGTTTTCTCAGATTGATCTGCTCTATATCCAGCAAAGAATACAGGGCACCCAGAGAATCAAGAGCCACGCAGGTACATTTATCCCCAAGTTTCCTTTTGAACTCTACAATATTTTCCTGCAACAGATCGATGAGGTCATCGGAAAAATCATCATACTGGACCCTGTAATCACTGAAATCACTAATATGCAATCGCTTGGATACAGAAATACCCATGCTTTGCATGTTCTGAATATGGTTCTCCTTGCTCTGCTCAAGAGTAATGTACAGCCCATACTCATCCGTGCTGTCAAGGTATTTCGTGAGCATCTGAAAAGTAAAACCTGATTTAAGAGTACCTGCTGCACCCTTTACAAGGATCACGAAATCCTTGGGAATATCTGTCTCGAATACTTCATTGAGACCATCTATGGTATCTATGAACCTCATATTATCATCAAACCCGGAGCATTGTAACAGGGATAATTGTATTCAACATCCTTTGTAGAGCACATGTTTATATATTTATGGTAGCTGTTCGATGTCCTCACGCTCCAAAGGGAGCAATTTCATCCACCTTTTCAACAAATGATATTCTTTTTTATCAAATACATCTGGATCAAGCTGCAATATCATCCTTGATGAAGATGCCATAATGGTATCATTGGTTTGTTCCATGAGCTTTACCACAGAACGTACATCGTTAAAGAGGGATAGGAATTCAAGTCCATCCAGAAGAATGACACCATCGTTTACCTTACTGATAAAATCGAATACTGTAGGAAATATCTTGAACAGCTCTGAGGGATCGATCACCTGCTGGCCATGGACCTTGTTCTTGGTCAGCCAGATCATAGGAGTTTTAGTAAGCTGATATATGTCCCTGATCTTTTCAGGGTTCTGACGAGTGATACATAAGCCAGGGGTACCGCTTTTTACAAGATTTGTAAATAATTTATAACCATCCGCCGAATCGTGACAAGGTATAAGATAAATAAAACCAGTTTCAAGAAAAACATTATCAAGATCGGTCTTTTCTGAAATGTCCTCCTTCACTGGAGTGATGAAGAGACCTCTTAGTTCAGAGCGGTCCTGAAGGGTAACGATCATGATCCCAGTTCCATCACCTTCTGCTACAGAAGTTGAAACGTTCATGGGAGTGTTCTCTTTGTTCTTTTTCAGGAAACAGATCTCATAGTCCTTCTTATCTGTAAACTCAAGCTGGTTACCGCCTGTAATGTTAGTTATAGGAGATCCGACAAGTTCATCCATTCCATATCCTAAAAGTTGCATAGCGCTCAGGTTCAGGGTGAGAATGTTCTGATCTGAATCTACTGTAAGAGTAGCTATGGGAGAAGCCTTCATAAGGTTGTACAGGTATTCGTTTGCCTTTCTGAGCTGTTTTTTTTCTTCGAGCAGACTATCATGGAGGTGTTTGATCCTCAAAAGAGAACTTACACGGGTCTTCAGTTCGAGCCTGTCAAGGGGCTTGGTCAGGAAATCATCTGCTCCTGCACTGATACCCTGTATACGGTCTTCCTTGCCTGATAATGCGGTCACCATTACAATTGGGATGAATTGGGTTTCAGGTGAACTTTTGAGTTGGTTGCATATATCATAGCCATTCATATCTGGCATCATCACATCAAGAAGCACCAGATCCGGTGTTCTTTGTTTTATGATCTCCAGGGCTTCGCTGCCTGTGTAGGCTGGAATGATATCATAATCATGCATGAGGTATGCTTCAAGCAGGTTGATGTTCATCTCCTCATCATCCACGACAAGGATCGTAGCTCTTTTTTCACCTTCCATTATATCCTCTTGACAAGCACTGGATGAGCATGTCCGTTTTCTATCCATTTTCCATAAGGACCTTAAACGATCAATGTAAGACCAATAGGTTATCGTACTTTTGAAAGTTGATATCCATAGCAATAATAATGAGTTTTTATTTATATTTTAATCTATATATAACTACCTCTCACAGTCACCCGGTCAGGTACTTATAATAAACAGACCTAAAAACCTTTGATGCAAACCAGTTTGAAAGAGGCTGCAAGTTCCATTAACGATAAATTATCCTCTCCTGCCCGGGATATCCGATATCTGCTGGAAAGAGGATTCCCGAAGACATCATCAATAAGATTTGTCGGTGACCACTACCGCCTTGAAAAGAGCGAGAGACATATTCTCACCAGAGTGATAGTGCCCGCGAAAACTGCTGTTGCACGTAACAAAAAAAGGCTTACTTACACAGAAGTTTCCGGGAAGAAGATCCTGGCAGACGGCTATAATGTGCTCATCGCAATAGAAAGCATGCTGAGCGATCATACATTGTGGCTGTGCGATGATGGCTTTGTCCGGGACACAAGAGGGGTTTTCAGGTCACACACGAATACCGATATTACGATCGAAGCTGTAAAACAGATGTGCTCCATACTTTCCAAAAGCAGCGTTTCCTATGTGAAGGTCCTGCTGGATTCCCAGATGAGCCAGAGCGGAGAGCTTGCTGCTCTGATAAGACAGGAA
>CALBTS010000171.1 GCA_937968035.1 uncultured Methanomethylovorans sp. | reverse complement strand
CCTGCCCTCCATAAACTGGAAAGCAGGGCGGTGGTAGCGACTGTGGCGTTCAGTCGGGGATTAACTGTAAGTCTTGGTAGCTTTGGACTTACCTTTGGCTTTGGCAAGTACGGCAGCGTTATCCGCATCAGCCGTTGAGCCTACGATAGCGCAGTTATCATACCGTCCGGTGGTAGCACCTTCGGCCAGCCAGGAGTCGATGAAGTATCCCTTGGTTTTCTTATCAAAGAAGATGTCAGATTGGAGTGTGATCGTCCTACCGCAGAGAAGAGCATCGCCGTTATAGATAACAGCATGAGCAGCTTTCATGTCATTGGTTACGTCGTATCGGTTTCCATTGTTGGTGTTTGATAGCAGATGATGGGTCTCTCCATCATGCGGGTTGATCTTCATCTGAGTGAACTCAACTGATCCCATGATAGGGATGTTCCAACCTTTCAGACGGCCGGTTAGGGCACCAGCATTGAACACCATACCGGTGGCTTCATTCTGACCACCTTCAGTCTGTGCAATAAATCCGTAGTCAACCAGCAGGCCGAACTCCGAAATGGGTACAATCACTTTCATACCAGCGACTGGGGTTCTCTGTGTAACCAGGCCCATGATAGCAATCTCAATTGCGGATACGAGCTGATAGGGATCTTGTGCCTGGTTGGTATCATCATTTAATTCTACATTGATAGCAACGCCGTGACCTGTTACTCTGGTTACGCCTCCAGTGATGGTATTGGCATAAGGATCATACGTGCCACCAGTTAGGCCAGTTGCAAGTAACTGCTGAACTACCATCTGGTCTTCCAGGGATTTAAGCTTACCCATTTGATTCGTGGCAAGCTTTGTCATGACTTCAAAGTCATTCTGAATGTCATGAAGGGTATGGACGGTGTTACGTCCGAGTACAATGGTATCGACAACCAGAGCATTCTTGTTAAACTCGGTGTCGTTGGTGGCTTCCGGTTCCTGGCCAGGAGTAAGGGTTTGAAGTTTTGTCTCTCCCATGTACTTATCGGATACAATATTGGTACCGACAACGTCCTGGACAGTAAAGCCGCCGAGAAGGTTCTCCCCTTTCAGGTATTGCTCATGCACAACTCCATTGAACTTCTCAATGAGAAGGGAATCGACATCAGCACCCACCGCAGGGTTGACAAGCGTATTGGTTGTGCTTCCAGCCATGTTATCTCCTTTCGTATATACGTTATTGTGAAGGGCTAATGATGCCCTAAGTTATAGTTAGTTCTATAGTATCAAGTAAGAAGTAGAAAGAAGAGAGCTAAGTATTGCTATAACTACTAATTATTTCTTTCTTCTCTAACTCTGCTTTCCTCTCTTTACTGATACTGGTCCCTAATTAAATTCCTTTTAACATCCCGGCCTTACGCCGTTCATCCCAACCTTTTGGATCTTTTCTATACTCTCCATTCTTGAAGGCATCGAAGTATTCCTTTTGGCTGATTGCACCTCCGGTATTTGTAGCCGGAATGTTTTCACCTTTTTCAAGGTCCAGGGTAGCTGGTGCATTCGGTTTACCGGCAGCTTCAAACTGATTCCATAAGTCACGGATCATGAGCTTTTGCATCTTCAAGGTGCCATTCTGCATTACAGCATTGAACTCGTCCATGTCTTCCTGGGAGAGATTCTTTGCAGCCCAGGAATCCATATCTGACCATCTGTCCTCACCACCCATGATCTCAATGGTATCATTCCAAGCAGCCTCTTGAGCTTTGGTAGCGTTCTCGGCATCCGTCTTAAACCGGGTCATATTCTCTCTGTTAAGAGCGTCCAGTCCTTTCAGGTACGCATCTACCTGCCACTTCCCAAACGCCTCATTCAGCTTATTTCTGGTCTCGTCAGAGAGTCCTTTTTCACTGTACAGTTCTTTGGTGACGGCCTCTGCATCAATTCCTTTCTCGGCGACGGCGTTTGCCAAATCAGCCGGAATACTTACCGTTACATCCTGGCCGTCAAATTTCAATCCTGACAGTGATATGTCTTCGGTGAATGTGGTAGTATCAGTCGGGGTCTCAACCGGCTCCTGATCGACAGGAGCGTTCTCAACCGTGGTATTCTGAACCGGATTTTGAGCCGGATCAACCACTGGTGTTCCGGTGCTTACGTTTTCATCAATCGTGTTATCAACAACGGGTTCGTCCATAAGTAGTATTCTCCTTTGTCTTTGTATTGATCTTATTGATATATTATTTCTGGTTTCATGTATTCACCTAACTTATAATACTTATTTTCTTCTTTAGGGTATGGCTTCTGTTCATATGCTAACTTCTTGCTCCACTCTTTCTTTAAAGCTTTCTTTTTTGTACAGAAGTAGACATATCTATGTTTAGATGTTCTGACTTTTCTCATACCATTTTGTTTAGAGTTATCATAATGCCTACTATGTTTATTACCCTCTGTGTACTTATCAGTTCTTCTTTTCGTGGCACCCGTATATATGAAATTACATGCTTGGTAAATATAACCATTATGCTTCATACCTCTATCTGAATATGATACAATGATCCAATCATTCTTTGATATGATCCTTAAACAAGCTGATACAAATTGTGACAACTGTATATCAAGGTGATCCACCCTGCAAAGCCTATTTAATTCATACACGTTTGAACTATATTCACCCTGCATTATACCTCTACAGAGATCAGGGCTTGCTGGTTTTCCAAAAGTGCAAACTGCTACCAGTTCATTATTTAGATACCATCCAAAAGCTTTTGATATAACAGGCTTTCTTCCAGAGTAATGCTTTGGTAATAAAAAATCACAAGCTTCTTTATATGATATCTCCAAAACTTCACCTTCCATATTAACCTCCTTAGAGTAGGCTTATAGCCACAACCGCTGCATAAGCGACTATGACCATAAGCTTTAGTTGTGTTGTATCTTTCATCCATTTCCTTGCATAACTTGGTTAATAAGTCCAGGGCCAGCTTTCTCAG
>CALBTS010000170.1 GCA_937968035.1 uncultured Methanomethylovorans sp. | reverse complement strand
TATGCTACTGTACAGAATTATTGAAAAACATGACTTGTTAAGGGTCGACTATTTACCAGAGTAGTAATTTGACCTAACCTTTAGTCTTTCAAATGCCTTTATCAATCCCATCGCACAGAGAATATTAATGAATGGCATGAATGGTATCCTGTACCTATCATATCCTACAACACCTGTTAAGGCGGCAAAATATAGGATAATAAGAATGAACAATATAAGAATAAGTACTTTGTTCCTGTCAAATAAAAAGGCCCCGTACACAGCAAAAATGTAATTTACTAATAATGACAAACCAAGCAAAACAGCAATTAAAAAGCCAGCAAGGGTTTTCCCCCGTACGAAATTAATTGCACGTTTAAATATTCCAGGCCCTCCAAACGGTTCGGGATTTCGTGTCCCTAATTCGACATGAAGCTTTTCAGCAACTTTTTGTGATCCAAGTCCTACGAACATATTGACTGTCCCCATCAGATGTCTCTTGACATATTGAAAAAAATTCGCCCGAATATATTCCTTTGCTACCCCAGTGTAAATATCAGAATTGGCAAAGCTATGACGGCTCACTGTATCAGCCCCTTGCCTCACTGCTACTTCGTGCAATTCACTACGTACTTCGGAGATAGTCCTGCCAGATTTTGAGACCTCCGTAAAAGCCACGTTGTAGAAAAGCAAATTAAAACCAGATATCGAAGATAGCTTGGCTTCACCATGCTTTGAATAATTATGAATTAACCAGGGCGACAAGATTATGAGAAATAGGAACAAATAAAGAATCCCATTTAATATCCGCTTTAATAATTTAGTTTCTTGAATTACAAGGATTATTAGGATTGCAACTACAGCAAACAGCGATGAAATTGGGCGGATTAATGTTGCTACCCCAAGGAAAATGGCACTTAAAGCAATGTGAAAATTCTTTCGTTCTTGAATATTCTTGCATAAGAAGTATATGGACAACAAAAAAAACAATAAGAAAAGTGTCTCGGTATATAACTCAACCGTCCACACTGCCTGTGTTGTATCTATCGAAAATAGAAACGCTGCTAAGAGCGCTACCTTGCGAGAGGCAGCCAACAATGTGATTTTGTAAACCAAATATAACGATACAAGACTTATGATTATTTGAAACAGTAGAACCAACCAAACACTGGATGCGGAAAAACTGTAGATCAGTGCAACAAACAATGGATAACCAGGTGTTCTGAGAGAGGTGAAATTTTCGAAGGATTTACTTTGCAGAATGGATTCTGCAAGTGGATGATACTCTAGTGCATCCCCAATTATTACTTCATCTCTAACACTGTCTGGATTCCATGGTTGTAGAGAGACAAAGAATATCATGCGATAAACAAAGGCAAGGATAATTATTAACAATAATCCATGACCTTTAATGAACTGCCAGGGCTTACTTTTTTTCATGATACTCTTCTTCGGTGTTGATATTCCAGATATTCTCCTTTGTTTTAAGTCCGGATATAATATTGTTGACTGAGGTAATCGCTGTGAGCATTGAATGGTCCTGATTATTATATTTATGCATTCCGTTTCTGCCGATAAGATACAGATTTTCAATACGGTCGGTATAATCTCTTATCATATCAAATTGAGAATAAGTTCCAAAATATGCAGGATAAGTCTTGGGCACTCTGATAATAGTACTGTCAATTACGTCGCTTTTCTCAATTATGTCTATCTTGTGCAGTTCGGCAATCGCAAATTGGGTAAATTCATCATCAGACATTGACCAGAGCTCATCACCTTCTTTGCAGAAATATTCCATTCCAATCCAAACTTTACTTAAGTCAGATACCATATACGGGGACCAATTGTTGAATATTTGAAGTCTTCCGACCTTAACATCGCGTTCCTGAATATAGATCCAATTATCTGGCACCAGACCAAATAGTGTCAATTTGGATGTCTCGTTCTTTATTTTGAGTTTATTAAGCAGTAGACCTACGGTAATGAAATCACGGTACTGAAGACCATTGCTTACCTCTTTTATCTCATCAGGTACGACATCTCCAATGGCAGCAATTAAATCCTTCACCGCCATCGTAGAGAAGAAATACTCACCCTTAATGGCATGCTTTTTAAATTCATTACCAGTTACATATTCAACCTCTGTGACTTTGTTATTAATGATTTTCAGCCCAATCACTTTTGCATTTTTAATGATCTCTCCTCCCTTTTCCTCAATAAGGGTGGCTACAGTTTCCCACATGTGCCCAGGACCATATTTGGGGTACATGAACTGTTCTATTAGGCTTGTATCAGTATCTTTTTGCTCAATTGTTGAATCCTTCTTGAAAAATGACCTGATAGCATGAAGAATCGCTCTCGATATTGACAGCTCCTTTATCCTCTGAGCCCCCCAATCTGCTGCGATTTCATTACATGGAACCCCCCAGACTTTCTCCGTATAATCTTTAAAAAATGTTTTATAAAGCTCTTTGCCGAATCTGCTGAT
>CALBTS010000169.1 GCA_937968035.1 uncultured Methanomethylovorans sp. | reverse complement strand
ATCGCATGAACAACGAAGAGATCCAGAGATTAGGAAAAGAACTTATAGACACACTCCAACTGAAAACATCACCTGTCGCCGTACGTCTTGTTAAAGCGGATGAAGAATTGCCCGCTGACGTGCCAAGAATAACAGAGAACACAAGGCATTGCCAGATGGTGGACAACGTAAGGAGAAAAGGGTCTCAGTTCTATGCGATCATTGATGATCACATGTGCAAAGGCGGAGCGGCGGTGATGGGACTTACCGAAATGGGTGAAAAGCTGAAGACCGGAGAAGTGTACTATCATCTTAACCATTTTGGGTCCATGGATGCTGCAAAAAGCACTATGGAAAAAGTACCGCGGGTGCCAGCACATTCCGTAAAAGCTGTATTGTATTCACCTCTGGAGAATACAACATTCGATCCTGATGTTATCCTGATCATTACGAATCCTAAACAGGTAATGGAACTGTCACAGGCACTGTTGCACAACAGTGGAGGACGTGTCAATGCAAGTTTTGCAGGCAAACAGAGCGTGTGTGCAGATGGCGTAGCTTATCCCTTTCTCTCAGGAGAAGCAGGTGTGACCGTGGGCTGCAGCGGCAGCCGCAAGTACACCGAAATAAAAGACGATGAGATGATCATAAGCATACCTGTGGACATGTTGCCAGGGCTTGTGGCATCTGCAAGAACGATGTTCAGTAACTGAACATCACCTTTTCTTAAAAAAGTATTTCAAAACAGTTTCTTGCCTGTTACAGTAGTTTCGGTAAATTGAAATTGATAGGGAACTAAAGAAAGAGTAATTTCTTAACCCTCTTTCTTTCTTGCTTTTTGCATTGGCCCTCCATGTATCTTCTCAAGTGCCTCCACCATTTTTCCGAGGTTTACATATGGTATTCCTGCGATCATTTCTTCATTTTTGATATCTGTGGACCTGCGACACCCAAAACATCCAAGGCTCATGTTCATCTTACCTGTGAGCAGGGGGATGAGAGTGGAATCCACACATGTTGCCTGGAAAGCTGCTGTGCTGAATGCCTGCCTTCCACCTTCGAAGAAAGTAGCTGCCGGAATAAGCCAGTAAAGAGTTTCGGGGACATCCACCAGCACCACAACATCAGGTTCAAATTCAAAATCCTTCAACGGACCAACAACTGTAGCAACTGTACTGCCCTCTTCCAATTCAGAGCGTTGGGAGATCATATTTGCAGCTGCATCGGTACATTCGAACATTGCAAGATTCGTATGGAATTCACCTGATTTTACCTTAGGGGGAGTTGGAACCAGACCCAGGCTTGATGCACCCACGACACATGCATGTTTCTCAGCAGGCATTATAAACGATTCACCGTTCCTTGCCCTCATAATGGACTGACAGTGCCTGATGTTATTTGCAGGTTCCGTGAACCCTTCCGGGATTTTTTGTCCCTTCTTTATTAATTTGACAGCCACTGGTTCATATCTAAGTTCCAGTATTTTTATAAGCTTTTCAGATAGTTCAGTGTTCTTCATAATATAAGATTTCGTAAAGTAATATTTAAATTTAACATAACACAGGCTTTTGATTTTACTTATTGCAGACCAAAATACCA
>CALBTS010000168.1 GCA_937968035.1 uncultured Methanomethylovorans sp. | reverse complement strand
CCGGAGTTCGAGACCGAAGTAGATGGCGACAGCGCCCGAAGTATCCTTATAGCCCTGGGTTTTTTTGAATCGGGCGTGGTAAGCAAGAAAAGGGAAGTCTTCAGTTACCAGAATATGACCATTGCCCTTGACTCTGTAGAGGGGCTTGGTGAATTCATAGAGGTCGAAAAACAGGCCGACTGTAATATTGAAGGACACTGTGATGAAATATTTGCTTTCCTTGAAGAATTGGGTATACAGAAGGAAGATTCCATCAGAACCTCTTACCTTGAGATGGTGCTGGAAAGAAACAGATAAAAAAATTGCTGACAGGTACAGTCAGATCTGCACCTGTTAACAACTTACGTTTGTGATCAGATTTCACTATTTTTTAGTGTTTTATCTCACAACTGATCCTGGCTTCATTTCTTTATCGGGGGTCAGAAGAGACACACGTTCTCCTGCATCGGCTGCCAATAGCATACCCTGGGACTCCACGCCACACAGTTTCGCAGGCTGGAGATTGACAAGCACATTGACGACCTTACCAACAAGTTCTTCAGGCTGATAATATTCTGCAAGACCTGCAACTATCTGCCTGGTTTTTGGTTCACCCACATCTACCGTCAGCTTGAGCAGTTTTTTGGATTTCTTTATCTTCTCAGCATTGAGGATCTTACCGACGCGTATATCCACTTTAGCGAAATCCTCGTAGGTGATCTGGTCTTTCAAAGGCACCACTGCAGGCTCTTCTTCCTGTATGCCTGCTTCCTTTGCAAGAGCCTTGCGTACTCTCTCATTGGAAATAACGGTCATCTCGTCTATCTTGGCATCTTCGATCTTATCAAAGAGAATGCTTGGATTAGAAAGTTTTGTACCTGCTACGACAGGCACCAGGGCCTCTTCATATCCTGCTGCATGCACATCTGAGCCCATACCTATCTGCTTCCAGGCGACCTCCATCTTTTCAGGCAGTGTGGGTTCGAAAAGCAGGATCAGCGCCTTTGCGATCTGCATGCAGTTCGCCAGCACCTCGGCACATGCCTCCCTGTTCTCCTTGATGAGCTTCCAGGGTTCATTGGACTGGAAGTAGGAATTACCGAAAGAAGCCAGTGCCATGGCGGTATCAATAGCCTTCTTGAACTCGAACTCCTCCATTGCAACTGTGACCTCATCAATGGTGTTTTTTACCTTTTCCATGATCTCAGGTGATATCCTGCCTGCCGGGATCTCACCGAAGTTCTTGAAATCGAACAGAAGACTTCGATAAAGGAAATTGCCAAGCACAGCCACCAGCTCAGTATTGATCCTTTCCTGGAATACCTTCCATGAGAAGTTGACTTCTTTGGTATGGGATGTGTAGCTTATCAGGTAATATCTGAGCAGATCAGCATGGAAACCATGGTCCAGGTAATCCTCCTGTACCCATACCACATACCCCCGGCTCTTGGAGAATTTCTTGTCCTCGATCTTCACCATGCCTGAAGACACAACAGCCCAGGGCTGGCTGTAATCAGCACCTTTGAGCATGGCAGGCCAGAAGATACAATGATGGTAGATTATATCCCCGCCGATGAAATGGACAATGGGACAATCGCCCTTCCAGAACTTCTCCCAGCTTTCATTATTAGCCTGGGCCCATTGCTCTGTAAAGGCAATATAACCTATAGGCGCATCCACCCATACATACACAACAAGATCATCATGGCCCGGGAACTTCACACCCCATTCCAGTGTCCTTGTGATACACCAGTCGGTAAGCTCCTGTTTGACCCAGCCAAGAGCATAGTTCCTGGCATTGGAAGTACCTTCCAGGTGTTCCAGGTGTTCCAGAAGGAAGTCCTTGAATTCAGACAACTTGAAAAAAAAGTGTTCCTGTTCCTTATATTGTGCAGGACCACGGCAAATGGTACAGGCGGGTTCTTTAAGCTCCCCGGGTTCCAGGTGTTTACCACAACCCTGGTCACATTCATCTCCTCTTGCATTCTGGCCACAGTGAGGACAGACGCCTGCAACATACCTGTCAGGAAGGAAACGGTCACATGCGGAACAATATGCTATCTCGATCACCTTTGGATAAACATATCCTTTTTCAATTAGCCTGTTCACAATATCCAGCGTACGGTTATGGTTTTCCGGGTCATCTGTTGTGCCGAAGGCATCGAACGTGATGCCCATGGACCTGAATATCTCATAGAAGTGCTTATGGTATATTCCCACCAGTTCTTTTGGGGTTATTTTCAATTCTTCTGCGTTCACAACTATAGGCGTTCCATGAGTATCTGAACCGCAAATGAAAGTTACTTCTTTGCCACGTTTTTTCAGGGACCTCACATAGATGTCCGCAGGAATGTACGTTCGCAGATGGCCTACATGGGCTTTACCGTTAGCGTAAGGAAGGCCACATGTAACAAGTACAGGTTTATCTTCAGGTAGTTTTGACATGTATGATCTCCGAAATGATATGAGCAGTATATATGGAATAGTTTTACTGATGAGGATAGAGTGCTTTTATAAAATATATTACGCTTGCATTAGTCAAGATAAGTATTTCAATGTTCATGTACATTCTCTTGCCAAGAAGGTATAATCCAGATGAATCCTGAAGATGTGGCAAATAGTTCCAATACAACTTATGGGGAAGAAACACCGGCCATGGAAAATGATCCTTATTCAGCAGGAAAAGTGGAAAAGGATGTTCCGGTAAGTGGAACTTCGGCCTATACCCGAAATACACCTCCGCCTATGGCACCCCGTAAAAGTAGATGGAAAATGTACCTGTTGCTGGCAGGATTTCTTGTTATCCTCATTGGCGCAAGCCTTGCAGCCATCATGGGTACGTTCGATGGCAATCTGTATTCCACAGGTGATAAGATAGCAGTGATCTACGTGGAAGGCTCAATTGTTTCCGGCAGCATATACAATGGATTGGGATATGCCACCCCTGACGGGATAAATGAGAATATCCGTAAGGCTGTGGAAGATGAAAGCGTAAAAGCTATCGTATTAAGGGTAGATAGCCCCGGAGGCTCTTCAACTGCAGGTGAGGAGATATATGAAGAAGTGAAAAGAGCTCATGAAGAAGGTATGCCTATTGTTGTATCCATGGGTAACGTAGCTGCCAGTGCAGCATATCATATATCAGTACCTGCTGACGTGATAGTGGCAAACCCTTCTACGATGACCGGTAGCATAGGTGTGATATGGACCTTTGAGAACATGTCTGCTTACTATGACCAGGAAGGAATAGAGTTCCATGTGGCTAAATCCGGAGAGTTCAAGGATATGGGTGGCTCGTGGAGAGGCCTCTCAGATGAGGAAAAGGAATACGCCGACAGTGTAATAATGGAAGTTTACGATACCTTCGTGACAAATGTCGCAGAAGGCCGTAATATGTCCGTAAGCGAAGTAAAGGATATTGCAGACGGCAGAATATACACTGGCAAAAAGGCAAAGGAACTGGGCCTGGTGGATGAACTCGGAAATTTCTATGATGCTATTGAGATTGCCACGGAACTGGCTGGCATAGAAGGAGAACCTACTGTAGTATATATGAACAAGCCTTCCCTTTCAAGCCTGTTATTCGGCTCAGAATCCGGAACTTCGAACTTATCTCTTGAAGCGATATTAGAACGGCATGAGAAGAGCCCATACGGGTATTTGTCCTGATGGAACTGGACAAATATCCTTATATTTCTATATCGTTCATCCTTAGAACAGAATAAAGAGATGGCTATTTTCGTTCAAGCTCCCTGCACTGCTCATGCCTGAAACAGTCCACAACATGATCATTGACCATGCCTACTGCCTGCATGAACGCGTAGATGATAATCGGACCCACGAAACTGAACCCTCTTTTTTTCAGGTCCTTACTTACCTTTTCTGCAATTTCGTTCTTTGAAGGGATCTCTGCCAGCGATGTCCATGAGTTCTGTACTGGCTTATGGTTCACAAAGCCCCATATGTAATTATCAAAAGAACCGAATTCATCCCTCACTTTTTTGAAAGCCCGGGCATTATTAATGGCAGACTGCACCTTAAGTTTGTTGCGGATTATACCTTCGTTCTTAAGCAGATCCTCCACTTTTGCATCATCATAGGCTGCAACCTTCTCATGATCAAAATTATCAAATGCCTTCCTGTAATAATTCCTTTTTTTGAGGATCGTTTCCCAGCTTAAGCCTGCCTGTGCACCTTCCAGCACAAGAAATTCAAAAAGTGATTGGTCATCGTGTATCGGCACACCCCACTCCTCATCATGGTATTTAAGAGCAAGATCACTGAAAGAAGCCCATTCACATCTTACTGGCATAAAGTGGATTGTGTAATTGGATAGTATTATATCTTCCTGATAGGAGAGAAGATAATTTCTATTTGTTGAAAGTTATATATAACAAGATACCATAATTTGTACTGGGGGAAATCATATGAAAGTGGGCTTGAGGTGCTTCATAGCATCTGTAATAGGGCTAGTGGCTACACTGACCATTGTTTTAATAATACCGATGGCAATGGCCCTGGAATCTGGGACAGAGCTGGCATATATATATTCTGCTGACGTAACAAGCGCAAAATATTACATTTCATTACTTGAAGATAGTGGATATCAGACAGACATGATACTACTGGAAAAAGGAGGAGATACCGACCTTTCAAAATATGATGTTATTATCATAGGACCCGATACCACGTGGAGTGAGACATATTCTGTGGACATTATAAAAAAGAGTAACAAGCCCCTTATAGGGCTTGGAGAGGGAGGATATGAACTTTTTGGGCAGCTAATATTGGGATCAGGGTATCCGAACGGCTGGCATGGGAGTGAGAACAGTATCTACGTGACCGATCCTTCACATCCGATCTTCCAGAAACCAAATAGCATCATGGTCCCTAGAGATGGCATATTGCAGCTTTACAGGTCCAGTGAACATGTTGGTATCTATATCCCATCAATGAGCACTGAAATGGTCATGCTGGGAAGAGAAACAGGGAACAAAGACCATTATCCACTATTGCTGGAAGAGAACAAATACCTGTTCTGGGGCTTTACCTCTTCACCTGAAAGCATGACGGACACGGGAAGAATTCTTTTTACTAACATCCTGGCATATATGACCGGAATTGAAACACGGTCTGAAGAACTTGAAAGAATAGAAAGACCGAATATAGTAGAGCGCCCTGTTGTAGTAACGCCTGAACTTATGAGAATTGAGATCTTACAGGAACCCCTTGTATTTGCCACCCCGGTGGAAACAATACAGAAAAAGATAGGAGATAGTGTTGATCTGGGAGACGGTTACATACTACTGATAAGCGAAGTGAATGCTAACGGAGAGGTAGTGGTGCAGCTTGAACAGAATGGAGAGCGCATCGATGAGAAGGTCCTGGTGAAAGATCAGAACTACCTGCTGCCCAAAGCAACCGGGCAGAACATTAGCATAGGGATAGGAAGTATCAATGTGGGTGCCGTGCCAGCAGACACTCACCTCACGATGCTTGTTGTACCCTACCTTCTTCTGACAGTGGTGTCACAACCTGCAGGAGCCGATATTTTCATTGATGGCAAAAGGATAGATTCCACTCCTAAGGACAACATGATCCTTACAGATTTTGATGAGCATAACTTGCAACTGGAACTTGAAGGCTATCAGAAATACGAAGAGAACATCAGATTCACACAGGGAGGAGAATCAAAGATAGTGAGGTCAATAAAGCTGACAAGTTCCGTGATGCAGGAACAGGCATTAGATCAGTCTGAAGAAAAAGATGAGGGCAAAGAAACCGAAGAAGCTAAAGGCACACTGACCGATGAAGAAGAGAAGCTACAGGCAGAGAAAG